>NZ_JAYFEQ010000505.1:0-10773 GCF_055795085.1 Phormidium sp. CCY1219
TCTGGTCTTCTGGTCAGGTGAGCTTGGGAAAATAAAGTCTTACCAAGCCCCTCCCTTTAGGGATGGGGTTCCTGACATTGGGAGTCGTTTCTGTTGCACTCAGCAGTTTAGCACTTCTTGAGGAACACTTGGATAGCGATCCTCTGGGAAATTCTACACTGCATGTCAACGCAATCTTGCGATCGCGATCGATTCTACCACAGGTTTTTTGGCTTTCGATACCCGATCGATCGCATTTCAGCCGATGGTGGGGAAGGGTGTGCCTGAAGCGCGGGCGTTGACAGAGGGTTTTGAATAAATTCCCTACCCCCGGCTGAAACATTCCGCGCGATCGCAGCAGGGAGAGGCGACGTTTCATGCAGGGAGGAGAAAGAAAACGCTACACTTGTCACAAAGGCAATTTTTGCACTCAATCGAGTTAACCAGAGCCTTTTGAATTTTGACAAAAATGCGACTCAAGGGAGGCATAAAACAATGATCCGATTAAAATTGTGGCAGTGGGTGATATTGGCACTTCCGATCGCCAGTATTGCAACCTTCCTGCTGGTGTCAGCCGGGTGGCAAATTCACGAATGGGGGATTAACTGGATTTGGGGGATAGTCACCCTGATGCTTCTCGGGTGGCGGTGGTTGCTGGTGCGATGGACCAAACCGATGACGGAACAGGTAGAAGCGGCGATCGCCCAGGTGACGGAAGAACTCGAAGCCGAATCAGCCACAGAAACCAAAGCCCTCCCTACCGCCGATGAAGCCACGCAGAAAGCGGAAGAGGCACTGCAAGAACTCCTCGCACAAACGCGCAACGATCGCCCGATTTGGGAAGACTGGCAAACCTTTTGGAATCGGTGCCAAGATTTGGTGGTGGCGATCGCGCATATCTATAACCCGGAAGTCAAATATCCCCTGCTCAGTATATATGTGCCACAAGCTTACGGATTGATTCGCGGTACCGTGGATGACATGGATCGCTGGATGCAGCAGCTTTCCCCGGTTTTGAGCCAAGTTACTGTGGGACAGGCGGTGCAGGGATACGAAGTTTACCGCAAGCTGGAACCCTCCGCCCGCAAACTGTGGCAAGCTTGGGGCTGGGCGCAGTGGTTTCTCAACCCGGTAGCCGCGATCGCGCGCGTCGCCAGCCAACGCTCTAACACCCAAGCTACCCAGGAATTGCTGTTCAATTTAAGCCAAATGCTGCGAGAAGCCGCATTGCGGAACCTCTGCCGGCAAGCGATCGCCCTGTACGGAAATCGCACGTTACCTACCGCAGACACCACAGTTCCCACCCCCGCCCTCCCGAAAGCGCAAACCCAAACCCTGCAAGAGATTCTGGCGGAAGCGGAACCGGTGGAAAGCGTGGAGCAAAAGCCGGTAAATATTTTGCTGGTGGGACGCACCGGCGCGGGAAAAAGCAGCACGATTAACACTTTGTTTCACAGCGATCGCGCCGAAGTGGATGTATTGCCCAGTACCGATCGCATCCAAAGTTATAACTGGACCAGCGAGACGGGAGAAAGTCTCATCCTTTGCGATACACCGGGTTACGAACAAGTCCACCGCGAGGATTTGCGCGAATGGGTACTGGACTATGCGAAAACCGCCGATTTGTTATTGTTAGTGACTCCCGCCTTGGATCCGGCCCTGCAAATGGATGTAGACTTTCTCCAGGAGATTAAAGCCGAAGTGCCGGATTTACCGACGATCGCGATTCTCACGCAAGTGGATCGCCTGCGCCCGATCCGCGAGTGGAACCCGCCGTATGACTGGATATGGGGCGACAAATCCAAAGAAAAGTCAATTCGAGAAGCGACAGAATATCGTCAGGAACAGTTGGGAGAACTGTGCGATCGCGTTTTCCCGTTGGTGACGGAAGACACTCAGAGCAACCGCAACGCCTGGAATGCAGAAGCTTTATCTGTAGCTCTGGTGGAAGCGATCGCCCCGGCGAAACAACAGCGCATTGCCCGCTTTTTGCGCGATCGCGAAGCCCGCACTGTCGCCGCCGCCCGCATCATCGATCGCTATACCTTCCAAATGGCAACCACCCAAGGTCTCACCGCCTTGGTCAAAAGTCCGATCCTGCGATTTATTTCCACCGTCTCCACCGGATCGCCGACGTTAGCCTATGTGCTAGCCGAACAAATTCCCGTGGAACAATTGCCCGTCACCATCGGCAAACTGCAGATGGCGTATGAGTTGTTCTCCCTGTTGAATCCCGACGCCAACCCCTTTAATTTCGACCTGCGATCGCTCTGGCCCCTCCTGCGGGATAATTCTGGTTCCCCCGATCGCAATGCTTGGGCTTTCGGTCACGCTTTGGTCGAATTCTGGAGCCAAAATCTCACTCTAGAACAAGTACAAGAGCGATTTGCCGATTATCTACAGCAAGTTCCCCAACCCGCATAATCCACAACGGTAGGGTGGCAATGTCCACCCTACCTATTGACAAATAATATTTTTTGTGGTAAAAACTGATGACCCCGAGACCGGTGGGCCAAGGGGAGAATTGAGAATTTTGTTAAATCTCCCTTAGATATTGCTTTGACAAAATAAAACATCTAAATTGCATAACAAAATATCGCCAACTAGCAGGTGCGACTTTATGCTGCCCATCTCATCTCAGGAAGATAAATAGTCCGCGTAGGCGGAATTGGCCTGCCCAGGCTCGATTTCAATCGCCCTCCTAGTTATGCAATCTAAGTGTAAACTAAGGAAAACATTACCAATCGCCAACAAGGAATATTACGAATTGTAAAAAATAAGCGTCTGCCAGGTTGGGTGGTAGGCGGCATATGTGGTGTTTAGTGGGCATTTACCACCCTACAGGTAGGGGCTAAGGAAAAATTTTCAAAAAAATCGGCAAAATTGTTGCAAAACTTAACAAAGTCTGTTACATTTATTTACAAAGGCGGACGCACCGCCCGGTCAAAACCCATATAGGAGACTTTGATAATGGATACCCGAAGAGGCGTGGTTATTACCGAGAGTGATAAGTTAAATAACTTTGCCATTGAGCCGAAGATGTATGTAGAGGAGACGCCGCGCGCCGGATTTACCGACTACGCCGAGAAGCTGAATGGACGACTGGCGATGCTGGGATTTGCCTCATTGCTGGCGTTTGAAGCGGTGACGGGCAATGGACTCATTCATTTTTTACAAAATTTGTAAAAAAAGCGGCATATTAATTATCGTGTTCGATTCCTAATCTCATAGACAAGCCTTTGAAGGCACTCGCCGATCGCAGGGAGTGCCTTTTTTTGTGGCGATGAATTTTGGGGAATAAAAAATTAGAGACATTACGGGGAATGTCTCTAGGAAGAAATCAGCCTTTCGAGTTAGGATTGGACTTGTTCCAAAGCAGGTGAAGAGTTAACCGGGGTAGAGTCGCCATCGAGATAAATCGTTCTAATATCCCGGGGTAATAAAGATTCCAAGCGCTCAGCGCCTTCAGTAAGTAATGCCGAAACATCAGCGGGAGAAACCGATTCGCCTTCCGCTTGTAGATAAGCAGAAATGCGAGTTTCGCTCCAGTGGAAAGTATTGGCCATCAACTGAGTTAAGCGCAAGATAGGGGAGAGCAAATCGAGGGCTTGTTCCACATAACACCATAGGGGAGGGGGGGAAGTTTGCAGAGAATAGTGAATCGATTCGACTGTAGGTAGTTCGGCGCGTTCGATACACCAAGCCGTCATATTAATCAACCAAGTTTGAAGGGTAAAAGGCATGGATTCTGTTTCGTGGAAGCGCAAATCCAAACCGCGAAGTTCGTGAAAGATATGACGCCAAGTCAGGGCGAAGAGATAGTCTCCTTGAACGGGAGATTTAGCGTGATGTTGGATGAGGGTATAGACAATCGAACTATAGCGACAGAAAATTGCTGTAAAGTATTTGCCTTCATCGGGATGGCGCTGAAACAGAGTCAGCAATTCGCGATCGCTGTAGCGAAACAGAGACTTAACCACAGGATGGTTGCATTCAGGAAAAACAGGGGGTTGCACGATTTCGAGTCACTCCAAAAGCTGCAAGGTTCGACAAATCCGAGACAGTAGCGCCAGAGGGAACGCCCTCGACGCCCCTGACTGTAACAATTTTCGCCAGAGATGTCACCGAGGAGACCCCGATGCCGTTGGTAGGGGGAAGGGGACAAGTGAAACGGGAGAAGCAAACGCCAGATACGCAGAGGCGCTGTTTGTAATATATCCAGAGATGACCGGAATCGACACCCTGGCATTGGTAGAGGGGAGAAGTTTTGGCAAAAGGGGGGGCGGGGCGGGGGTTGGGGTATCCTCAATGCAGGGCATTCAGTAAAGTTTTGATGAGGTTGTTTGCGGGTTGTTACAATTAATTAAAATCCGAGTGAAACACCCTTGTCGGTGTGACGCGCCCGGAAAGCGGGCGATCGCTCGAGACAAACCTTGGTTTTGACCCCTGAAAAGTTCATGGTTTTAACGATTAGCATTAATCCTACGTTAAGCGCTTTGTTACCTTCTCTGCCACTCGATAGCCTGTTTTCCACCCAGGGGATCATGGTTATGCTACTTGCTGCCTATGCGGTAGCGATGTGGATGTTTTTAACCAGTGCCCCGAAAGTCTATACGGTGATGGTGTCGGATCTCGAGATGGCGCGACAGTTTTATGAAGGGATGCTAGAGCTGCCCGCCGCCGAAGTTCCGCTGCACTACTATTACAATTACGAACAAACCCTCGGTGGTACGGGAATTGACCCCATTTACATGTCCAATGTCGGGGCACCAACCACCTCGGGAATGAACGGCCCCGACGGGTTGTGGTATCAGTTGCAGAAGAATACCCAATTGCACATTATTGGCGGTGCGAGTTTGGGAAATAAAAATCGGCAACGCCACGTGGGGTTCGATCGCGATTGTCTCGAACAGTTGCTGATGCGCGTGCAGACTTATGGCGTCAAGTACAAACTGCGCCGGGAAAAGCCCTTAAATTTTTTAGTCAAAGACATGCAAGGGCGCGTTATCGAGGTAGCAGAAGTGTCGAATTAGGGATTGGGGGCAAGGGGAGCGATCGCGATGCAGTAAAAATTGCTGCCCGTCGTCACGGTAGGGGGGGTTTTCCGACAGCGATCGCGCCTCCGCCTGTTGCCAGATTCCCGCAACCCCAGAGGAAATATCGCATTAAAAAAGACCCGCACCCAGTGGGATGCGGGGCTTTTTGCGATCGCGGGATGCCCCATGAGCTTCACAAAAAAAAAATAGGGCATAGGATGAACGGTAGTTCATCCTAGCCCGAGAGAGAATTTGCCAGAAAAAGCGATCGCCACAATAGCGTTTCTCGCTCAGTCGAGGGAGGGAATTTCTCCGATAGATTCCCACACTCAACCCTACAGAAAGTTCAGTTTAAATCATTGCCAGAGAAAACGCCAGAATTCGCCTGAGTATTAGAAGAATTGTGCGGCATCTCTAAAGTGGCAACCGGTGCAGATTCAGACAGAGACGCTTGCAGCATTTGCGTGCGCGTCACCGAATCATTCGCCAAAGTAAACAAGGGATTAGACAAAATGCCCGCCAAAGAAGTGGCCACCACCGTGAGAACCAAACCCACTTGTAGCGGACGCATTCCCGGTAAATTCCAGCGAACTTCCGGATAATTTTTCACAGATTCGGACATTTCTTGAGGTTCTTTCACCACCATCATCTTCACCACGCGGATGTAGTAGTAAATCGAGATGACGCTGGTAATTAATCCGAGCAAAACTAACCAATAAAGACCCGCTTGCCAGCCAGCCCAAAACAGATAAAGCTTACCGAAGAAGCCAGCCAGGGGGGGAATTCCGCCCAAAGAAAGCAAGCAAATACTCAGACTCAAAGTGAGTAACGGGTCTTTTTGATACAGACCAGAATATTCGCTAATTTGGTCCGTGCCCGTTCGCAGAGAGAACAGAATCACGCCAGTGAATGCGCCGAGGTTCATAAACAGATAAACCAGCAGATAAAAAATCATACTGGAATATCCGGCATTGGTATCGGCAATCAAACCAATCGTGACGAAACCGGCTTGACCGATAGAAGAATAAGCCAGCATTCGCTTGAGACTGGTTTGGGCGAGAGCCACCACATTGCCCAGGATCATACTGAGGATAGCCAAGGCGGTAAACACGAAATGCCACTGTTCCGAGACTAAAGGGAAAGCGGTAGAGAGCAGACGGATAGCCAGAGCAAAGCCGGCGGCTTTAGACCCCACCGAGAGGAAAGCCACCACCGGGGTGGGGGAACCCTCGTAAACGTCAGGGGTCCACTGGTGGAAAGGGACCGCAGAGATTTTGAAAGAGATGCCCGCGATCGCGAACACCAGAGCAATCACCAAGCCCAAAGAAGGGCCAGTACCGCTAGTTGCCAGACCTGCCGCGATCGCATCTAAGCGAGTTTCGCCACCGGATAACCCATAAAGCAGAGAAATCCCATAGAGAAACACCGCCGAAGATGCCGCACCAATCAGCAGATATTTTAATGCTGCCTCATTGGAACGCGGATCGAGCTTCATGTAGCCGGTCAGCAGGTAAGATGAAATACTCAGGGTTTCCAGGGAAACGAACACAGTCACCAATTCATTTGCCCCAGAAAGGAACATTCCCCCCAGGGTAGCGGTGAGCAAAATCATCAGAAATTCCGCCAAAGCGGTGCCCGAGTTTTCCACATAGCGCACCGACATCAAAATCGTCACCGCCGCACAGAGGGCAACAATGCCCCGAAACACGACACTGAGGGCATCGCCATTAAACTCACCGAAAAATGCGAGGGGAGTGGTGGTGTCCCACTGATAGAAAAGGGCGACGATCGCGGCGAGTAGACCCGCGATCGCCAGATAAGGGGTCGCCTTCACAGACTTGCGCCCCACAAGCAGGTCATAAACCAAGACCACCAGTAAGGTTAAGACCACGATCGCCTCTGGCAAGATTCTCCCAGCATTCAGTTGGGCTGCAAGATTCGCTAAATTCATAAAGGGTAATCGGCAGATGGAATACTATCGCAAACGCAACCAATAGGTGCAGTCTGTCGATGGAAAATTCGTTACAATACTGCATCTTACCGCGATATCTGCGCGATCCGAGGGGGAACTCACCCCAACCCCGCCAACGAGCGTGCCATTCGCGGGGACATCTGGCAGAAGCGATCGCTGGCGCGCCCATTCATCTCCCCAGAAAATCGAGCCATTCCGGCGATCGATGCCGCCGCAACTCATCCCTGCCATTTGATTAGCGATTCATGTTCAGTTTCAAGCGCTTGTGCTAGGGTCATTTTAGGGAGCTTGTCCCCAACTGTGCAGACTGGCAGCTTTCCGAGGGGTGAGTCGATATTAGGGTGCCTTCCTCGTTCCCCGTGGAGAATCCCGAAGGTTCTGCCTTGGGTAGAGAGGGCGATCGGCCTGCATCTGAGGCAATGCCAGTCAATCGGCCAACATTGGAAAATCGGATATAAATAGAGATTGGCTAAAACATCGCCCACCCTATGGTTGCCCTTGACAACCGAAACCTGCGCCATCCCGACTCAACCGAGGCAACCGCCTCGCACCGATTGATGCCTTCCTTACCGATCCCCCTTGACATCTCCCTCAAAAACTCTAAAGCTGACTGTCTACCAAGCTGCTATCCCAAAAAGGTGCCATGTCAACCCTTGTCATCGTCGAATCTCCAACCAAAGCCCGCACGATTCGGAACTTCCTACCGAACGACTATCGCGTAGAGGCATCGATGGGTCACGTGCGCGATCTACCCTCATCTGCGGACGAAATTCCCGAAAAGGTCAAAGGGGAAAAATGGGCGCAGCTCGGGGTAAATGTAGACGCGGACTTCCAACCCCTCTACGTGATTCCCAAAAACAAACAAAAAGTCGTCAAAGCCCTGAAAGATGCCTTAAAATCTGCCGATGAACTCATTCTGGCCACCGATGAAGACCGAGAAGGGGAAAGTATTAGCTGGCACCTGCTACAAGTGCTCAAGCCCAAAGTCCCCATCAAGCGGATGGTATTTCACGAAATCACCCGCGAAGCCATTCGCCGCGCCCTCAACCACTGTCGCAACATCGACGAGCAACTGGTTCACGCCCAGGAAACCCGACGGATTTTAGACCGATTGGTGGGTTATACCCTTTCGCCCCTACTGTGGAAAAAAATTGCCTCCGGTTTATCTGCCGGTCGCGTGCAATCGGTGGCGGTGCGCCTATTGGTCCACCGAGAAAGGCAGCGTCGCGCCTTCCGCCAAGGCAGCTATTGGGACTTAAAAGCAACCTTAAACCACTCCCAAACCGCCTTTGAAGCCAAACTGGTGGCTCTAGGAGGCCAGAAAATTGCCACCGGTAGCGACTTCGACGAAGCCACCGGCCAAATTGCCGCAGGTCGCAATGTGGTGCTGCTCAATGAAGCGCAAGCCCATGCCTTAGTGGAACGACTCGGGGACAAACCCTGGACCGTGCGGAATGTGGAGGAACGCCCCAGCACCCGCAAACCCGCCCCGCCATTCACCACCTCCACCCTACAACAGGAAGCTAACCGCAAGCTGCGGTTCTCGGCACGAGATACGATGAAAATCGCCCAAAATCTCTACGAAAACGGGTATATCACCTACATGAGAACTGACTCGGTGCATTTGTCCGACCAAGCGCTCAACGCGGCGCGCACCTGTGTGGAGCAAATGTATGGGAAAGAATATCTCAGCCCGAAACCTCGGAAATATACCACCAAGAGTAAAGGGGCGCAGGAGGCCCACGAAGCGATTCGTCCGGCGGGCAATACGTTCCGCACCCCGCAACAGACCGGTCTGTCCGGGCGCGAACTGAGACTGTACGATTTGATTTGGAAGCGCACGGTTGCCAGCCAAATGGCAGATGCCCGCCAAACCCTGATTAGCGTGGAGTTGCGCGTGGAAGATGCAGATTTTCGCTCCAGTGGGAAGCGGATCGATTTTCCCGGCTTTTTGCGTGCCTATGTGGAAGGGTCGGACGATCCTGAGGCGGCCCTGGAAGACCGGGAGGTGATTTTGCCCTCCCTGAAAGAAGGCGATCGCCCCAACTGCAACAATATCGAGGCGATCGGTCACGAAACCCAACCCCCCGCCCGCTACAGTGAAGCCTCTCTGGTTAAAACCCTCGAAAGCGAAGGCATCGGACGCCCCAGCACCTACGCCAGCATCATCAGCACCATCATCGATCGCGGCTATGCCATGCTCAAAGGTAATGCCCTTGTCCCCACCTTCACCGCTTTCGCCGTCACCGATCTGCTGGAAAAATACTTCCCCGACTTGGTAGACACCGGCTTTACCGCCAAAATGGAACAAACCCTCGATGAAATCTCTACCGGGGAAGCCAACTGGCTACCCTATCTGGAGAATTTTTATCGCGGCGAAAACGGTCTGCACAACCAAGTCAAGAAACAAGAAGACCAAATCGATCCGAATCAAGCGCGCAGTGTGGAACTGGACAATTTAGACGCCAAAGTTCGCATCGGTCGCTATGGTCCTTATATTGAAGCAGAAAACGGAAACGGCGTGGTCACTGCTTCTATCCCCAAGGATTTGACCCCCTCGGACCTGGACCCAGAACAAGTGGAAACCATCCTCAAGCAAAAAACCGAAGGTCCCGAGGAACTGGGTGTGGATCCGAAAACCAACTTGCCGGTTTACGTACTGATCGGCAAATACGGGCCTTACGTCCAACTCGGCGAAACCAGTGAGGAAAACAAAAAGCCCAAACGCGCCTCTCTCCCGAAAGGGGTTAACCCAGAAAATGTTACCCTCGACCAAGCCCTCGGACTGCTTTCCCTCCCCCGCACTTTGGGCACTCACCCGGAAACCGGTGGCAAAATCCAAGCAGGACTCGGACGCTTCGGTCCTTATGTGGTTCACGACCAAGGGAAAGAAGGAGGCAAGGATTATCGTTCTCTGAAAGCCGGTGATGATGTGTTAACGGTTTCTCTAGACCGGGCTTTACAATTATTGTCGGAACCGAAAAAAGGACGCAGCCGAAAAGGCGGCAAAAGTAAGGAACCATTACGCCAATTGGGCAAACATCCCGCCGATGAAGAACCGGTGAATGTTTACGATGGTCCTTATGGTCCTTATGTGAAACATGGCAAAACCAATGCTTCCCTCCCGGAAGGGATGAAGGTGGAAGAGGTGACGTTAGAAAAAGCGTTAGAATTGCTCGCCGCTAAGGCATCTTCCAAGAGTGGCGGTAAGTCGAAGCGCAGTTCTCGCAAAAAATCTACCTCGTCCTCAACCAAGAAAAAGAGTTAAGGTTTGACAGAAGAGTGCGTTACCACGGTTGACGCACCCTTCTCTCGCTTCTGCTTCTCGATAGCCTAAGCCCGCCGACGCGGGCTAATTTCACGCCAGACGATTGACATGCAGATTCAGTAGAAAAGCTTCGATAAAAAGCTTCCCAAATCCTTTTTATCCCCCTTCATCCTTACCATCATGGCCTACAGTGATTTTAAAACGATTACCCAAGTGCGAACCGCGTTTATAGCCTTTCTCAGATTGATGCGATCCATAGCCAAATAGTCATTACCGCGCTTGCACCTCTGAGGTGAAAAATTCTCTACCTTACTTATATGAAAATATTATAACCATCCCGCTCATCAGGACAGTTTTTTCCCATCCCTGGGAGTTGGACTAGGGATAAATAACCATTGCGCCAATAGGTATGTTTTTCCATATCTGAGAGTTGGACTAAGAATAAATAACCATTGCGCTAATAGGCATGTTTTTCCATATCTGAGAGTTGGACTAGGGATAAATAACCATTGCGCTAT
>NZ_JAYFEQ010000506.1:0-3014 GCF_055795085.1 Phormidium sp. CCY1219
TGAGCTTGGGAAAATATTCGAGCGTAGCAAGAATAAAGTCTTACCAAGCCCTTCCCTTTAGGGATGGGGTTCCTGACGATTGCGCCACTCTACGAAGCCGCCAACTCAGAAGACTCTCCATTAATCAGACCCGTCAGAATGTCGCGCATCTGCGCGATCGCCTGTTGTTGATTGGAGTGGGTTTCTCCCACTTGTCCGAAAGCGCCGGCCACTTCTTCGAGTTTTTGCTTGACCTCGTTGAGTTTATCTTGCAGGGGTTGGAGCATTTCTTCATAGAGATTGACTTGAGCGAGCATTCGCGCGATCGCCTCTTGCAACTCCCGCACATTTGCTTCAAGTTGAGCGATCGCCTGCTGCTTATCCTCCACTTCTTTAGCCTGAGCATTCACAGTTTCCTGAGCCTGCTCAAACTCTTGTTCCATCTGTTCGATTTCCCCTTCGAGCTTTTGGAGTTCTTCCGCTTGTTGTTCTCGCGCTTGTTCGATTTGCCCGAGAATTGGGCCGAGGGCAAGCTTTTGATGGGGGGCGATCGAGCCACCATCTCCATGACCTTGACGGCGACTCAACACCGCCCGGTGCTGACTGAGAATCTCCTCCCGTTCGCGCAGATTCCGTCGCTGACCCACCAGGGTTTGATCCAACATCTGGTAAGCTTCTTGTTCGTCCGTCAGTTGTCGCTGTACGTTCCAGCGTTCAGTATCTTTCGCTTGGCTAAGTGTTTGCTCGAGTTCTTCAATCGTCTCGCGCTGTAATTTCAACTCCTCCTCTTGACCGTTAACAAACTGAAAGATTTTGTCTAAATCCTGCTGTAGATTTTGCACCATTCCTTCCAGTTCCTCAATCGGCATCCTCTCCAACGCTTCCACGTCCACCTTATCGGTAATCGTCACCTGCTCGGAGGTGTCTGCCAGTTGAAACAGTTGCTGATGCAATTCCTCTTGACTCGTGACCTGGGTTTTTAGGCTCGTGGCATATTCGCGTTTAATTGCCAGAGCGCTTTCGAGGAGCTTTAACTGTGCGCGAGCCTCTTCTAAAGACGCTTCACCTTCATGGCATTGTTGGCGCAAATTCTCCAGTTCTTGGTTTTTGCTGGGGAGTTCCTGTTGCTGCTGTTCGGCGTCACTGCGAAAGCGATCGAGCCGCTGCCAATGTTCGTCCATCACCGACTGTTGTGCCGCCACCCCTTCCAACGCCAGCTTCACCTGTTCGTTCGCCGATTCGCTGGGCGCATCGGTTTGAGACAAGTAATCGAGTAATTCTTGAATGTGATTGGCTAGTCCTTCATCCAACTGCACCGATTGCTGTGTTTGAGCGATCTGCTCCTCCATCTGCTGGCGCTGCGATCGCAATTCCTCCCAGGCGCTGTCTAGTTCCTGCTGCTTGCGCTCTAGATCTTCTCTAGCTTGGGTGGCTTCTGAAGAAGCGCTTTCGATTTCCTGGCGTTTAGACTCTAGCTCGGTGAGTTCTTCTTCCCGGGCTTGTAATTCCATCTCGCGACGCTGTAGTTCCTGACTTTGATATGTCAGAGACTGCATCCACTGCTCGATTTCTTCCTCCTTGGTTTTGATTTTGTCTTGACCTCGGGAGAAATTTTGCAAAATACTAACCAGACGAGATGCCGCCTCTTCCACATTCCCCTTTACTTGTTTGTTGGGACTGAGGTCTACAAGCACCAGCGCGCCGGCGTTAAAACTACTGGCGTCCTCAGCAGGGATCGTCTCTGAGCCTGGTACGGCACTCCAACTGTTTTCGCCCCGCTGACAGGCGAGCAGTCTAAGTTCAGCCTTGGCGCTACCAAGCCCAAAGCTACTTTTTTGTTTTTGTACTTCCGCTAGATACAGCACACCGATCGTCCTCTTCCGTGTCTATGCCGAAATTGATTGCTAAACCGTTTCCGTAGTTGGTTTAGTTCACCTTCATTAAAATCCAGTTTAAAGGGATATGGCAATTGAAGCGCCACTGTCTGGAAGGAATGTGTTGCTACCTCTACTTGCTGGTTCACCTCGTTGTCTGCATAGAACTGCGCTGATAAGTGGTTTGCTTTGGTCTGATGCCACTTGATTATTTGGCTTGAGTGAATTCCACCCACGGGCGATCGCCCCTGGGTTCCACTCCAATGACGAAACACCCCTAGGCAGCATTCTGGGGACAGTGGGCGATGGTCTGGGCCACCCGTCTCTCCTTTGCCCCCGAATCCAGTTTAAACCTTTGTTTTTCCTGAGTCGAGCCTTCGCCACGATTTTACCTACCCTGCAAGTCCGACTCTGGGAGAACTCTCCCTGGATCTTCTGATTTGGGCATCTTCGCTGATGTCATCTTACGGGAGCTTTTGCAAATCCTACAACTTCAGGTTCCTCAAGCCACCGGATCCCACCCTCTTTTGTCTCAGATCCCTTGCATGAGCCTGGGGTTTCTCTGGAGTTGTCCGTGCAACCCTCGGCGGCGATTGGAGTTTCTTGGTTTACTACAACCGAGAATTTTGATTTGATTCCCTGGTCTACGCATCTCCCAGTTTCATTTTCTCCCTCGGATGTTTATCGAAAGCGATCGCTTGGGTTTTTCTTTATCCCCATTTGTTTGCCCTGTTCGCCTGTTTCAGGGCAATTTCCTTCGGTAAAAAGGTCCCCACTGATTTATCATCGCTTTGGCTTTGTTAATTATAGCTTACCTTTTTAGCCGAGTTCACTGATGATGAAATACTCGGGCTGAGTGCGGGGGAGATGTTATGGGTTCAGGTAAAGCGGGAAACCCTTATCCTCAGATAGAGGAGTCGCCCGCTCCACAGTAGTAAAGAGGTTAACATCTTTTTTAAGAGGAAAATTAAGGGAGAATTCAGCGCTTTATGCCACACTTAACGAAAGTAGGCACACTGACTTAGGCAGCGATCGCCACCGACAATCGACTTTCACAAATGGAAGGGAGACCTTCTATGGATTGTCATCATCAGAAATTAGGGTTGGTAAGGGGGAGAACGGAAACCCTCGTCATTTATGCGTAGGGAGGAGTTCTCCCCC
>NZ_JAYFEQ010000507.1:0-213 GCF_055795085.1 Phormidium sp. CCY1219
CTTTATTCAACACACTGGCTTAACCCTTTTAGACCTGTAAAATGTTGAATTTCGAGAGCTACAGGCTGGCAAGCACCTGTAGGTCGGAACTTTAACTCTTACCCCTAACGGCTACCAAACTTAGATTAGTCTGGTTTTCTGGTCAGGTGAGCTTGGGAAAATATTCGAGCGTAGCAAGAATAAAGTCTTACCAAGCCCTTCCCTTTAGGGATG
>NZ_JAYFEQ010000508.1:0-8550 GCF_055795085.1 Phormidium sp. CCY1219
TTAGGCTGGTCAGGTGGTTAGAAGTACAAGCCCCTGGCTTTAGACATGGGGTTGGTTTCTACGGAGTCCCTGACTTTCGGGATGCGGGCAGTGAATATTGAGACAGTAGGTCATTTTCCCCCTCCCGCGTCAATTGGGGGAATCCAGGGCGTGTCTGTGCTGTCACAGGTTGAGGGTGGAGATTTCCCCGACGCGACAGGGAGCAAAAGAGCGACGATGTTGAGAGGAAGGACCATATTTTTGCAATGCTTGGCGATGTTTTGCTGTAGCATATCCTTTGTTATTTGTCAAGTCATATTCGGGATATTTTGCAGCCAAGCGGCAGATCAGTTCGTCGCGCCAGACTTTGGCGAGGATACTGGCGGCGGCGATCGCCACAGAAGCGCGATCGCCCTTCACCAGAGTGTGTTGGGCGATCGGCAAATCGGGGATTTTTTGATTTCCATCCACCAAACACAAAGCCGGGGGAACGGATAATTTGAGAATGGCGCGTTTCATCGCCAGCAAAGACGCCTGCAAAATATTCAGGCGATCGATTTCGCGCACTGAAGCCATCCCGATACCGAGGGCGATCGCGCGGGAGCGAATTTCCCCCGTCAGGGCCTCGCGCTGCTTTGCGGACAACTGCTTGCTGTCGGTGACCCCGGCGGATTGCAAATCAGAAAGCTGAGATTTCGGTAACATCACCGCCGCCGCCACCACCGGACCGAACAAACAGCCGCGTCCCACTTCATCCACCCCAGCGATCGGTCCGGGGTAAGACATTTCATCCACCCCGGAAAGGGAGAAGGAACCAGGTTCCCAGAGACTAAGCTGTTGTGGCGATTGTGACGACATATTCTGACGATGATGCATAAACAAATCCCAAACAGAAGTCCTTGGCGAGAGCCGCCAAGGACAAGCGAATCAATCTTAGCTTTCCACAGCAGAAGAGCGACGACGGCGGCGACGAGTTTTCAGCACCGGGCCATAATCGTCCTCACCTTCATCAGACTCAGAAGCATCCTCCTCATCCGACACATTGGCGGGAGAATTGTCCGACTCGGGGAGGGAAGTTTCCGCTTCCTCCGGTTCAGAATACTCCACCTGGGAGGTGGTGTTGGATTCTCCCGGTTCTGTTACCGAGATCGCCGCCGATTTGGGATTTTTGATGTCGCGATCGCAAAGGATTAAGGGAGAAATGCCCATCAGAGCGTAAATATCCTGCTCCTCCGGGGTCATTTCAATTTGAATCACTTCGGTAGAAGAGCCGCCCCCTTGGTCGTAGTCGCGCATCCGGCGAGAGCTACGCCCTTGCTCGGATCGACCCTCATTCCCACCGGAATAAGCCCCCGCATCGGCATAGCTTTGCGATCCAGTCCACTCGGCTTTTTCCCGGGTAGAGGGGAAAGTCGTTCCTCCCCGGGTATTCGGTCTGGTGGTTTCTGTGGTGGACTCCCCTTCGCCGATATCCAAACGGCGACGACGGCGACGGCGAGTGCCCGGGAGGCTCAATTCTTGATAGCTGGGATGATTGAGCAAATCGAGATCGGACAGTTCGCTCGTCGGTTCGTACTCCGCCACGTCGCGCGTGGGGGTTTCCGGGGTGCGATCGGCTTTCACCGGTGGAGGCACAGTGCGTTCTGGCGCTTCCGGTGCGGGTTGCAGAGGTTGTGCTTCCGGTTCCGGTTCGCCAGGGAAATGAGCCATATGACCCAAACCGCCACAAGTGGGACAGGGGCGACTAAACAGTTCGTAAACATTTTGGCCTTGGCGTTTGCGCGTCAGTTCCACCAAACCCAGTTCGGAGAGTTGAGCGATTTGCGGGCGAGCTTTATCGGCTTTTAGGGCTTTGTTGAAATGTTCGAGGACCTGCAGCTGGTCGCGCCGCGAATCCATATCGATAAAGTCGATAATAATCACGCCGGCAATATTGCGTAAGCGCATCTGACGGGCGATTTCCGTAGCGGCTTCGCAGTTAGTCCACAGCACCGTTTCGCGAGAAGTGGCGGACCGAGTAAACGAGCCGGAGTTGACGTCGATTACCGTGAGCGCTTCTGTAGGTTCGATAATGATGTAACCGCCAGAGGGCAGGTCTACCCGAGGTTTGAGCGCTTCGCGAATCGCCGCATTCACCCGGAAAAATTCCAAAATAGAGCTGCGATCGCGGTGTTCGTCAATTAACACCCCTTGGGGCGATTTGCCGCCACTCCAGTTCATTAAATGTTGCTTGACCCGCTTCACGCCACTGCCCGAGTCTACGACGATGCGATTCACATCAGCGCTGTACATATCTCGCAGCACCCGCTGGATAAAATCATCGTCCCGGTTTAACAAGGCAGGTGGGCGCATTGCAGCGGCTTCCCGTTGGATGTCCTCCCATTGTTTTTGTAAAAACTCTAAATCTTCCAGAATGGCTTCTTCGCTGACCCCTTCGGCTTCGGTTCGCACCAGCAACCCCATTCCAGAGGGTTTGATCAGAATCGCCAATGCGCGCAAGCGGTTGCGTTCGGTTTCGACCCGGATCCGCCGGGAGAGATTCACCCCCCGCCCGAAGGGCATCAGCACTAAATAGCGACCCGGTAGGGTGATATTGCCCGTCAGCCTCGGTCCTTTATTGCCGGTGGGTTCTTTCATCACTTGCACCAGCACTTTTTGCTGAGGTGCCAGCAGTTCGGTGATGGTTCCGGAGGAACGCTTCAGGCGCAACGGGCCGAGGTCGCTGACATGGATAAATCCATTGCGTTCCGGGTCCGTGATATTGACAAAGGCGGCATCAATTCCGGGGAGGACATTTTCCACCACCCCTAAATAGATATCGCCCACTTGGTGGGTTCCCGTGGCAACTACCAGTTCTTGAATCTGATCTTCAGAAAAGACTGCAGCAATTCGATGCTGCTCCGCGATAATAATTTGCTTCGGCATTCAATTTCCTCAAAACTTAGGCGTAAGCGTCAGCTACTTGCTTTTTGTTCTTTATTCTTTCTCATCGCTCCCTTGTCCAATGGACCGATGAAGGCACGAATGTGTAGCTATAGACAAAACGAAACTTGCTTTTCACGTAGGGAGAATTAACGATCGCCCCTGTGGGGGAAAAAGCTAGAGCGACTGCGATGTTTCCGCCACCGGATAGGGTGGAATCGATAGCTTTCACTCAGAGTTGCGCCGACATCTTTGTGCAAAAAAGGTGCAAAAGAGCCGGATAAATTTCGGTAGAGATATTGCATCAAACATCTCTACGAATGGCGGCGTTGAATTCATTTAAAGTCTGAAAGCATTGCAGGTGGATCGCAAGCCAGCATCTCGTGCTTGGGTTCGCTCAGAAGCGCGATCGCGCGTCGCTTCCAGCGACAATTCCTGGGGGGCGCTGTCTTATTATAGAGCGAATGGTCTGTTTAGAAAACCGGATCCCCTCGCCCCGAAGCGGTTCGCTTTGCGTTCCAGACCCTAAAAATTTGCCATCCTGAGCGCGGGAGTGGAACCCTTCTCGCCCTGGCCTTTTTACCCCATGAGTGGAAGCCTGACTTTTTTCCGCCTTCCGGGTGACAGAATCGGCGGTCGTACTTCCCCCCACGCATTTGGCACCGCCGAGAGGGCTTGTTCGTTCCCGAGAGGGTGCTGAAAACCGGACGTTCTCCGGTGGGCTTCGCCTCTCGGCGTCAGTTCAATTTCAGCCTTGCACCCACCAGCAACCGCCAGTCCGCGACGTTGGGTCGAGAAGCTGGGTTGCTCCGGGAGTCAGAAACTTCTGGCCCATCACCTGCTTTCTTTTTGATGTTAGCACTTTCTTTGCTTTTTTCAAGCGCTCTTAAATCATTAGATTTGTCTAACAATGTTCGGGGATAAAGCGGTGGTGTCCGTTTCTTTCCCTCCAACCAGACTGGACCGGCAAAGATGCCGGCGTCTGGGAAAAATAGAAAAGGTTGAATGTCGGGAGGCTAGAAATTGATAAAAACAGAATTGACCTGGCAATGACTTCTTAATTCTTAAGAAATCATTCCTCTCCGGAGAAGGGGAGAAAAGGGACGGGAGTTGTAACACCTGCTTTTTCAATTTTTTGGCTTCAAGCAGCCCATCATTCATCGGCCAAAATCAACTGTTGTCGATGGGTATGCAAAAGCTGGAATTCCCCGCTTTCGAGTTGCTCGAACAGATAAAGCACATGAGCCGGGCGCAGCAGGGTACCATCATTGCGACAGCTCCCGACAAACCGCACCACCGCCGTAGGCATGGTGGGGTCGTCAGAGGTATCGATCGCTTCGAGTTCAAACAGGCGATCGCGCAGATTCACCTGTTTTAACTTGCCCTTTTTCGTCTTGTGTTCCCACCAAATCTCATCCTGAGCCAGAATGCGATCGATCCACCCTTGCCAGGATTGGGCACTGGCCGGATCCTGACCCTCATCCGATGCGATCGCGCCGATGGTCAGCAAATACTCGGCGCGCTCTAACTGCTGACTGGCGGAACGCGCCTTCACATCCACTTCCCGAATCTGGTAAATCGGCATATCCTGCGGCAGCTCAGCGCTCAACCGCTCTTGGAATGCGGCCACATCCATCGGTTCGGTCAGTTCGAAATCCACGATTTCGCCGCTCGAGGTGGCACCCAAGCTCAGGGCATTTGCCGGAGAGATGCGCGGTCCGGGATGGTAGCCCCCGGTAAAGGCGATCGGCAAATCCGCACGACGCACGGCGCGATCGAACAAGCGCATCAAATCCAAATGACTCAGCAGCGCCATATCCCCCTGTTTACCCATCCACACCCGCAGTCTTTGGGCGCGGGTTTGGTTGGGCTGAAAATGTCCCTCAAATTGCG
This sequence comes from Phormidium sp. CCY1219, assembly GCF_055795085.1. Classification (NCBI taxonomy): domain Bacteria; kingdom Bacillati; phylum Cyanobacteriota; class Cyanophyceae; order Oscillatoriales; family Oscillatoriaceae; genus Phormidium; species Phormidium sp. CCY1219. The sequence goes on from NZ_JAYFEQ010000508.1 coordinate 4,795, forward strand.
GAATCGCAGGTTGCTCTACCACAATATTGTGACCGAAGTCAACCCCACAGACGCCACAGTGAGAGCAGCCGGCAAACGAACAATCCGGCACCGTTGCCGCTTCTCCCGCGCGCAACAGGTCATCTTTCAACCACTGCTTATCGATGCCGGTATCCAAATGATCCCACGGTAAAGGCGCATCCAGAGACGCCGTTAGATCCGCATTTGCCGAGTCCATCACGTTCCACTCGCCATTTTCCACTTGGCGGTATTTCCAACTCAACCCCGCTTCGTCAATGGCTTGCGCCCAAGCACCAAATGCCCGGTCCAAACTTTCCCACCAAGAATCCATGCCGGCACCGAGTTCCCAAGCGCGACGCACCACCGGACCGAGACGGCGATCGCCTCGTCCCACGAAGTCTTCCATCGCCGAAATCCGCACGTCTGTGAAGTTCGCCTTTACCCCCTTCATCCGGCGAAATTCCTCGCGCAGCATGTCCTGCTTGTGCAAAAACTCCGAAGTAGACACGGAATGCCATTGGAACGGCGTATGGGGTTTCGGCGTAAAGTTGGAAATCGTCAGGTTGAACGACAGCCGTTTGCCCGAAGGCGTGCGACACTGTTGCCTCAACCAATGAACGGTTTCGGCAATTCCGAGCACGTCGGCTTCGGTTTCTCCGGGTAAGCCAATCATAAAGTACAGTTTGACTTTATCCCACCCTTGTTCTGCAGCGGTTTTGACCCCGCGCAGGAGTTCTTCGTTGGTGAGTCCTTTATTAATGATGTCGCGCATCCGCTGGGTGCCGGCTTCCGGGGCGAAAGTCAGACCGCTTTTGCGGGTACCGCCGATGATGTTGGCGATATTTTCGTCAAAGCGATCGACCCGCTGACTGGGGAGGGAGAGGGAAATATTGCTGTCTTTGAGTCGATTTTTGATTTCCATTCCCACGGCGGGAAGGGCTAGGTAGTCGGAACAGCTTAATGAGAGGAGGGAAAATTCGTTGTAGCCGGTGGCTTTCATCCCCCGCGCGATTTCATCGACTACGGTTTCGGGTTCTACATCGTGGGCGGGCCGCGTCAGCATTCCCGGCTGACAGAAGCGACAGCCCCGGGTACAGCCGCGCCGAATTTCCATCGTCAAGCGATCGTGAACGGTTTGCACGTAGGGCACTAAGCCGATGGAATATGCCGGAATCGGGGTAGCTACCCGGCGCAGAACTTTTTCCGGCACCCCGGGACGGTTGGGATGGACCGATCCATCCTCCGCCATATCGTAGAACTGCGGCACGTACACCCCGGGAATTTGGGCTAAATCGAATAGGATTGCTTCGCGAGTCACTCCGGCGGCTTTGCCTTCTTCGAGAACCATGCCAATTTCTGGGAGCAGTTCTTCTCCATCTCCCAAGGCGATGAAGTCGAAGAAGTCGGCGTAGGGTTCCGGGTTGGAGGTGGCAGTTTGACCCCCGGCAAAAATTAAGGGGGCGCTACCAGTTTCTACGTTCCACGGGCGATCGCTACACCGTTCTTTCCCGGTTAGGGGAATCCCCGCCAAGTCCAACATTTCCAGGATGTTGGTGGCCCCGAGTTCGTAACTGAGGCTGAAACCGAGGATATCGAAGTCACTCAGCCACCGCCGCGACTCCACCGCAAATAGGGGCGTCTCGGTGGCTTTCAGTTTTTCGGCCAGATCCTTTGCGGGTAAATAGGCGCGATCGCATAGCTGTCTCGGTTGCGCGTTCAAAATGTTATAGAGGATGATATGCCCTAAGTTGGAGGCCCCCACCTCGTAAATTTCTGGGTAGGTCAACACCCAGCGGACGGTCGCACTCTCCCACGGTTTATGCACCGATCCCAACTCGTTGCCTAGATAACGCGCCGGTTGCAAAATTTCTGGTGTTAAAAGTTTTTCTACTGCGACTGCCACGGCAAAACTCTACTTTCTTCCTGCTGTTTTCTCTGTCCACAACAAGTGGGTCGCTTGATATTAACTCAAAACTGTGATAATAAGCTTGTGCTTAGCGCTGAAATATCGGCACTGACTCGATCGACACTGCGCGGTTGGATTGACGCTCTTGAGTGGCGAAACTCAGAGTGGAAACAAACTGAGCAGCGCTCCTGAGCGGCGATCGAGTACACCATCGACCCACTCAACGGTTATTTTTTACCTTACCTTAATAGTATAGAGGACAACAGCAGTTTCTCTGCGACAACGCAACTCTTCATCTGCTATAGCTCTCCGCGTCTCCTCCACCCTTTTTCCCCATCGGATTGCTTCTAAAGGGGAAATCCTGTTTTCTACCCAACCCTACCCCCCAATCCTGGCGCTTTCGCGTAACCCTAACCTTTAGGGTCAACGATGGGGGGATAGAGAATTTTTGGCCGCCGGTTGGGGTGGGTTTGCAAGACAAACGCATCTAATGCTCTATATAAGGCAGAATCGCTGTTTGATGAACTAAAATTTGCGCGATCGCTTTATAGGTTAGTTGTCAACTTGTTATTTAAACGTCGCTTCAGTGGTTATTGAGATTAATGGGGGATTATTGAGAAGGCTCGCTCGCACTAAATCAAACCGAAAGCTTCTATTGTTTTCCAGGTATCAGTTCCAGCAATAACAGCAAAGATGCCTAGGGTAATAATATCTATTCACAAGTAGTATTTTCTTCGATAGCCTCTCGGTACTTCTCGGTCTAAAAAATAATCAACTATAGTGATTTTAGCTTTAATTATTCTCTATTTTTTGTAGAGAATAATTCCAATTATTGTCAGTAAAAAGCTGATTGAAAATTGAGGTTAAATAATACTTTACCCGGTTGCGTTTAACTCGTTTAACTCGTTCCCCAGCGACTTTTATCCCGGAAAATTTTTTACCATAAAAATCAGGCGATTTTACCTCAATGGTGGATGGGGAAGAATTCGCCTGTTTTAAAAAGGGCATTGGAATTGTACGTTGGAGGGGGACTCGCAGGGAGGCGATCGCCTGTACTCTCTTCTCGGTTATCTCAATGCGGCTTCAAAAGCGGCACGATTGGCAAAAATTTCAAATACGCGATCGAGTTGGGTCAGTTCAAACAAGATCCGAATTGAAGGTGAAACGCTACACAGACTAAATCTGCGTTTGAGTTTTTGGGCCAGACTCAATGCGGATACCAACGCCATAAGTCCGGCACTATCGAGAAATTCGACTCCCTCCATATCCACCAGTAAAGGCAGGTTGGTGGAGGACTGCACGGCTCTAGTCAATCGTGCCTGTAGCTGCGCCGCATTGGCAGCATGGAAAGAACCTTCTAAGTGTAAAACATTAATCTGGGGGTTTGCGATCGCCGTAACCATATTTTCACCTCATTCGGTCTGGGTTTGTCAATGTTGTTCAATGCTATGCTTTATACATAGCTTTTCCGAAACCAGATTGAAAAGCCTTTTCGGTTAGTTTTGCCAAATCTTTTTACTTTCTGGTGGTTTTGTAAAGTTTTCAGTAAGAACGAGAAAAAACAGTATTAATTGATACGAAAATAAAAGGAATCAGAGATGAGGATCCAAAAAATCAGTTCAAAATCATAAGATTATACCAGAAAGAGGGAAAGAGCGCAACGATCGCGATCGCCAATCCACGGGGGAGATTATCACTCTTGTGCGGAGAAATTCAGCAGAAAATGAGGAGTAGATGTGGAAAAGTCGCTCTGGATCCATAATAAGGTAAAGCCGTCAGCACCCCGCTCTAAAGAGACGGGGCTTCTAGCCCCTGACTTTAGGTAGCTGACCAGCCTAAGCCCTACGAGG
>NZ_JAYFEQ010000509.1:0-31693 GCF_055795085.1 Phormidium sp. CCY1219
CAACGCTTTGATTTTCCAAAAATAGTGGTATCTGTAATTCTAACTTATCCGGCATCCATATATCATCACAATCTAAGAAGGCTAAAAATTCACCTTTAGCGTGCTCACATGCAATATTTCTTGACTCTCCTAATTTGACGGTCAAAGGATTACGAAAATATTTGAGTCGATTATCATAGCTGTTAGCGATCGCAGCAGTTTGGTCAACAGAAGCATTATCAACAAAAATAATTTCCCAGTTAGGGTAGGTCTGTGCATATACAGAGTCGATCGCTTCTTTGAGATACTTTTCCCCGTTATAGCAATTCATAATGACGCTCACTAATGGATAGTCCTTATGGCTGTCAGCATCGGGTTGTAAATATTTAGCGTTGGTTTCCGTCATGTTTTTAATAGCTTAGATAAACGATCACAAATCAGGCCGATTTGCTCTGTTGACAAATCGGGATGTAAGGGTAAGGTCATTAATGTGGGATATACTCTGTCCGTGACTGGCAATTTATAATTAGGACTAGGAGCAAAAAATGATAAACAATGATTGGGCTGATAATGTAACCCTGTTTGAATGCCAAAATCTAACAAATCTTGACGGAGAGAAGTTCTAGAGGTTCCATCTGTTAAACGAATGGGATAAATATGGGGTACGACTTCTTGATAATTATGAGCTAAGGGAGTCACAAAAGAAAGTTGACTCAACTTTCGATCGTAGTATCGAGCTAACTTTTGACGCTTTGCAGCTAATTCAGGAAACCGCTGTAACTGTACCCGTCCGATCGCTGCCATTATATCGCTCATGTGATATCGCCAGCCCTGGGCAGTGACATCAAAATCCCAACTGCGTTGTCCTTGGAAGCGTTTCTCTGTATCTTTTTCTACTCCTAGCAAGCGGGCATCCCGAACGCGGGACATCACCTCTTCGTCATTAGAGACGATACAACCCCCTTCCCCAGAGGTAATGTTTTTAATCCCGTCAAAGCTAAAGCAAGCGATATCGCCAAAACTCCCCACCAATTGACCGTGATATTTGGTTCCAAAGGCATGGGCAGCATCTTCGATCGTTCTCAGCCCGCAAGATTTGGCAAAATGGTAAATCTCATCTAGTTTTCCCACTCCGCCACTATAGTGGACAGGCATAACGGCCTTGGTTCTAGGGGTAATGCGTTTTTCAGCGTCTCTCCAGTCAAGAGTTAGGGTTTCGGGATCGATATCGCAAGGTACAGGAGTCGCCCCTGTTGCCGAAATCGCTTGGAAAGAGGCAACGTAGGTTAAAGATTGGACTAAAACCTCATCACCTCTGCCAATTCCACAGGCTTGGAGGGTCAGGTGAAGTGCAGCAGTGCCGTTGACTACGCAGGCAACTGGTCGTCCGAGAAAGGCTGATAGTTCTTGCTCAAAGAGTTTAACTTCTTCACCCATGCCCAAAAATTCACTGTCCAGGACTGCCATGACCGCGTGCTTTTCAGCTTCGCTGAGGCAAGATTTTGAAAGTCTGATTAATGATGGTGTTTTTGAGATCATCTATCGTTTCCAGGGAGCATTACCGCTTTGCCAAAGGTTTTCCAGTAAATCGCGATCGCGTTTTGTGTCCATACATTGCCAAAATCCTTCATGCTGATAAGCCATCAGTTCGCCCAAAGCGGCTGCTTTCTCTAAGGGTTCAGCTTCTAGCACTGTATCCTCACCCGCAATTAAATCAAAAAATTCGGGTTCAATCACAAAAAAGCCGCCATTAATCCATCCCTGGCGAACTTGGGGTTTTTCTTGAAAAGAAATCACTTGACCATCAGAAATTTCCAATTCGCCAAAACGAGCCGAGGGTCTGACTGCGGTGACTGTCACCATGCGACCATGACTACGATGGTAAGCCAGCAAGTGATCTAAATTGATGTTAGCTAAACCATCCCCATAGGTTAAAAAACAGGTTTCATTACCAATCAGTGATTGGAGTCGTTTGACCCGTCCTCCGGTCATACTGTTGATTCCAGTATATACAAGACTAACCTGCCAATCAATTTCTTTTTTCATCAAAGTTGTCACCTGTCCTGTGGCAAGGTTGATGGTAAAGTCAGCGTTGAGAGCAGGATAGTTGAGAAAATACTGTTTAATAACTTCTGCTTTATAACCGCAGGCGATATAAAAATTTTTATGGTCGTAGTCAGCAAAGAGTTGCATAATATGCCAGAGAATAGGCTGCCCGCCGATGGGAACCATTGGTTTAGGCAAAATCTCAGTATATTCAGCCAGTCTAGTGCCAAAACCGCCAGCGAGAAGAATAACTTTCATGGGTTTAGCGTCCAATCAAATGGGACAAAGTTGAGTTCAGCCCGATCGATTTCTTCTGGGTCGTGTTCAAGATCGGCGAGGTTCAGCAAAAGATTGAGTTCTTGACTCAAACCTTGAAATGCCATCCAAATCCTCGGAGGAACGGTAAGACGCTGATAATTTTCGGGAGAAACAATCGTAGATTCAATTTTTCCCTGAGTTGGGGAGTTTGGGCGATCGTCGTATAAGACAAAACGAATCGATCCACTGGGAACAACAAGATTGAGAGTCATGCGGTTATGGCGTTTCCACGGCTTGACGACCCCATAGTGAATGGTGGAAAAATAGGCTTCACCAAACGCCACATAACCTGGATCGGAGGATTTAATCCCATGCAAAACATCGCCTGCATCCAAGGGAATGCGGCGAAGCGGAGTCAGAAGTAAACCATCTAACATAATAGAAAGATCATGGAATGGAAGTCAACAGAATTTTAATGGGTTGCGGGTGAGGCACAAGAAATCGTCCAAACAGCCTGACGATCTTGGGCATAAGTTTCGTAGCAGGCGATTTGTTCTTGAGTCACCCGCCAGACATCACGACTATCGGAGTAGTATGCTTGATACCATTGGGTTGTTAAAGCAACTGTTTCTTTAAACGTTAAGATGGGCTTCCATCCCAGATAATGTAAAGCTTTATCACAACAAAGTTTGAGCAATCCAGCTTCATATAAAGATTCTGGGTTGGAGCAATCTGTCCAAGCTGCGTTTGTCCAATGCTGTTGCATTGAATTCAGCAGATTGGCAACCGTGTAGTTTTGCTCGGCGCTGGGTCCAAAGTTAAAAGTCTCACCATTGAGAAGGGGATTCTTGGCCAGTTTTGCAGCTAGGGTCAAATAACCAGATAGAGGCTCTAGAACGTGCTGCCAAGGACGGGTAGCATGGGGATTGCGGATTAAGACGGGTCGATCGCCAGACCAAGCTCTTATGGTATCTGGGACAATCCGATCGCTGGCCCAATCTCCCCCTCCAATTACATTGCCAGCTCGCCCTACTGCCACTTTAACAAGTGAGTCCTTAGAGCTAAAGTACGATGCGGCATAGCTGCGGATGACCAGTTCAGCCGCCCCTTTAGAACCACTATAAGGATCTTTCCCTCCTAAGCGATCGGTTTCTCGATAGCCCCACACCTGTTCAACGTTGTCGTAACATTTATCACTGGTAATCAGGATAGCGGTACAGGGATGAGTGGAAAGTCTCAGGGATTCTAGGATATTAAGTGTTCCCACAACATTAGTGGTAAATGTGCCGTGGGGTTCTCTATAGGAATGCCTAACAAGAGGTTGGGCAGCGAGGTGAAAAATAAAATCTGGTTGATATTGTTGAATGAGTTGTTGGCAGGTTGCTAAATCTTCAATATTTCCCCAGATGTGGGTGATGCGATCGCCCAGATTGGCGGCTTCAAAATGACTAGGCTGTGATGGAATATCTTTAGATAATCCTATGACCTTAGCTCCATGATGCAGCAGCCAAGCAGTAAGCCAAGATCCTTTAAAGCCAGTATTTCCAGTGATTAAAATAGATTTATTGGTAAAGGTTTCTAACATACAAATTTAAGGTTTACGGGCAACTGCCAAAATATAGCGTCCAGCATCAGGCACTTGGGGAGCCAGAGCTTGCTCTAACTTCATCAATGCTTCTCTTTCTGAACGATTCAATAAAGAAGGTTGCACAATATTATCGTGAGGATCGTGACCCTCCATCCCTGATACCACTCCGATCCCTACTAGCTCCAGCAGGGTTAGGCCAAATTTATCTGTCAAGATATCACGAATTTCCGCTGAAGTTTGCCAAGTAAATTCTACTGGAGAACCTCTACCAATTCGACCCTGGGTTTGATTTATTACCATATCTACATTTTCCCAAACCCGATGACGGGCGATGGTTAGAGCGTAAAAATATTTAGTCTTAAATGACATGACCAAAATCCCACCTGGCTTAAGAGATTCGACAATTTTTGGTAAATCAAGCTGCCATTTAGGGTAAAAAAACGTCACCTCAGTCATTATAATGACATCGCACGTATTGGGCTGAATGCTTTCTAAGCACTCTGAAATGGTCTTAACTCTGTAGGTAATGTTTGTGACAGATGCTTCTCGAGCATATTGCTTGGCAGTAGAAATCGCCTCTGGGGAAAAATCACAACCAATTACTTGACCTTCTGGAAAAAGCTGGGCTAAACGCAAGGTAAAACGACCTTGACAGCAACCGAGGTCCACAGCCTGAATTTGACCTGAAAGCTTATCTAAATGAGGGCGAATAAATGTCCAATACTGATCCGCGTAGTAGGGCTCATCAGGAGCCGTAACCATGTCATATTGAGTGGATTTTCGTACTAAATTCGTCTGAATATCTTCTGGCTCAAAGTTATTCGCGACACCCCGCACTATTCTAGACAGTTTTTCAAAAATTCGACTTGTAAAAAAAAGCGATGGGTAGATAATTTTTTTCATCAACCAAGGTTTTTATAAGAAAACCGATAATGTTTCACCTGAAACAGGATTTAACCCAGCTAAAAGTTTTTCCCTAATTTTCATAAATTCTTCTTGATACCCTTGGGAAGAAGTGACAAAAATTTTTTCTAAACGCTGGCACAAATGTTCAGAAGACACTGACTTTAATATCGGAAATTCTGTCTCTAGCAAATCGGCATAATTCCAGGGTGTGCTTAGTTCCCGATCTAGAGGTAATGCTATACAGCCCGACAAGAGCACATCAAAAATAGAAGCTGTCGCCATAGTTATACAGCACCGCGCTTTTGTCAGCAAATCTGTCATCTCGCCATCACACCATTCCCACCTTTGAGGTAAATCAGTCCATGCCATTTGAGTTAATATAACTTCTTTTCTCATCATGGGGTGGGGCTTAAGGATGACAGGAATCTTGTGGTCACTAATCCAGTCAAGATGGGCATATAGTTTATCTAAAGTTTCCGTTACTGCTTGTAAATCTAAAGACAGCAGAACACCTAGATATTTACGGTTGTCGTCACTGACTGTTGGAGTGAAATGCTGCCTTAATGCTGGTCCTGATTGCACTTTTTCTGAATCCAAACCCTGCTTGATTAGCAATGAACGAGCTAAATCACCGTTCGTAATTATTGCATCAGGAAAAACCTGCGATTTTGCTTCCCCTTTTGGGGTATGATAAGCCAAATAGTCGCTGGTTACTAAACTATGATAATATCCAATACATTTTGAGTCAAATTTGACTGCCGTTCGGCAACAATAAGGTTGAACTCGCTCGGGTTGCATTGATTCATAGTGGCTAATCGAAACCAAACTTGTTAAACCATCTCCCCAACGTTTTAAGGCGGGTTTATACAAAAAAAACTGAGATACAGAAAATCCTGTTGCTAACTGCTTAAGACGCTCGCGAATTACTAATGCTTTGAGGTTAAAACTTTTATAATCTATCGAATGACGGATAGCCAAAGTAGTTTTAAATCCATCCCATAAAGCACCTATATAATCTTTCCAAGTTACCCAGTCATCGGGAACAAAGCAGGAAGACTCCCGCAGTCGTTGATAAACTTTGTCTAAGGGAAGTGCGATATTGAAAAGCCAAGGGAGGCGATAGACGAGCTTTCCTTGACTCTCTAGCCACTTGGGTAAAACAGTAAAATACCGACAAGCAAGCTGCCCATCTTGAGCCAAGGCTTTGTCGTCCAAACATTGGTGAATCAAGTAAACTTGCCCCTGGGGCGGCTCTAGATTGGCTGGACGAGATGATCGGGCTGCATTACGATGTCGCCAAAACCGATGAATTTGTCTGACTAAACAAGCACCACCTCTGAGGAAGTAATAAGCTGTCTCTATTAGCAACCCCATTTGCCATCCAGGTTGAGTGCGAACTGATACGAACGGGATAAGGTTGGTTTTAGCTGCCTGAAGCAGATAGCTATCTTCACATAAGATCAGGATTTCCTTCTGAGAAGATAAATTTTCATTTACCCAAAACTTAAGTGCCGCAATTTGAAAAATATCATCAAAAAAGCGATTAGACATATTATTACGACCTGCCAAGTCAGTCATCCACCAATAGAGAGAATCATCATTAGCTTCTCGTTGTCGAGCAATCCAGTCAAGAATAAATGGTCGCTGTTTGATAGACTCTGTTTGGATAAATTCTTTTAAAGAAATCCGCTGCCCAACTAGGCGTTGTTCCCAAGCTCTCATTCTGAGATAGTCTCGTCCAATATACATCCACCTTCCTTTCCAGTATTTGCAATTAGAGTTAGGGAAACGAGCATGAGTCAGGAAAAATCGCATATTTTTGATAAAAATATTTTAAAAAATGACTAATTTAGAAAAACTTTCCATGCTTCAAAGCGATAGGCCAAGTTTTCCAGCTTTTCCATTCCTAATTTGTTCATATTATTGCGATCGCTACTATAATAGCTCCAAAAAATATCATCTTTATAATTCTGGCGATAAGTACCGCCACCTAGATTTTTCACTCGCGGGAATTTCTGAGAAAGTAGAGATTCTACCTCTTCCCAAAATGGGCGACATTCGTTATTTGATACTGTAACCGCAGGGAGATCGAGTTTTGTGCGGAGCATATTAATATATGCAGTGTTGCTCTCTTTGTAAGCATAGTTGGCATCATCAATTGCCAAAATTGCCCCGTTGCAAAGAAATGGCATGGTTGCTGCAATCTCAGAACCTAAAACCTGCCAAGTATGCTCGGAGTCATAAAAAGCAGCACATACAGTATCGTTAGTTTCTTTTAGAATTGGTATGCCCGCATATTGATTGGTACTATCATAGGCAATATATTTCCAATAATTAAACATATTGAGGTCTCGAAACTGCCGGAATAGAGTATCATTCAAGACTCCTCGTAAAAAAGCCAGTTTAGTTGAGGCAATATCCCAGGTGTACAAGCAAGTATTCCACTTACAGGCAAAATACAGGAGTACAATCGTAGAAGCTCCACTCCCAGTTTCGATCAAAACAGGTCGTTTATTAGATGTACAAGTCGATTCATAGTCATATTGATTTAATAAATCGAAAAGCGCCAAAAATTCCGAATCCGGAATACCATTAGGCCATCGCGGTAGCATTCGCTTTATGGATAAAAGCCAAGATTGAGGATCGTTGGCAATATCTTGGGAAGAACCAAAAAAGAAATCGTACATTTATATCTCCAAGCCGAAGAATTACAACCAATCGCCACCTGTAATGGCAAACATTTGTCCAGTGATAAACCGTGACCAACCTGACAACAAATAAATTGTCAGAGCGGCAACCTCTTCAGGCGTACCTGCTCTTTTTAGGGGAACCATTTCTGCTCTTTTTTGGAGTTCATCATCATTTTTACCTTGCCAACGCTGATGGAAACCACTGGAGATAAATCCCGGACGTATGCCATTTACAGTTATGCCATCCTTCGCGCCCTCCCGTGCTAAACCCTGAACAAGGCACTCGATTCCACGTTTAGCAACGGCATAAGGAAGGGCTGTAGGGCTACCGCCATGTAACGCTGATTCCGTGCCATAGAGGATAATGCTTCCTCCTTGGTTTTGTTGAATCATGTATTGCATAGCAATACGAGCTAGAAAAAAAGGAATATCTAAGTTGAGTGTTAGATCCCTGCGCCATTCATCAGACGATAGATTTTTCCAGTGAGTAGAATTAGAAATTCCCCCAACTAATATAACTAATCCATCAATACCTTGGACTTGTCTTACAAATTCATCAATTAAATTTTGACAATCTTTTTCGCCGTTGAGTTGTTTTTGTAAGGGAATTAAAGTGTCAGTGGCAGTTGGCAAACTTGAACTAGAGGCATGAAAACCCAAAATACAATCACTGCCTTCTTGCAACATTGAAATTAAGACCCGACCAATTCCTCCTGATGCACCAGTAACAAGAATACGTTGATGTTTCTCTAATTTGGGAACCCAATTTGGGAATTCAATTCGACTCATTTAAGTAAATTTTTTTCATAAAAGATACACTTAACTTAATAGCTTCAAGAGGATTGGCACAATCCAACATACGCTGTTCTAAAGAAACAAATTCTGAATAATTAATTGAATAAAGAAAATTGGCGATCTGTGGATGGTTTACTATTCCCGTACCAAGCAGACCAAGACCCGGTTCATTGATATGGCAGTGGACTAGCTGAGAGCTAATCTTATTAAAAGTTTCTGAGTTTACTTCTTGAGCATCTGTTAATGCTTTGGCATCAATTTGAATTTTAAATGCCGGATGGTCAATAATAGTTGCTATGCGATGAGAATCTGTAACTGAATTAATAAAGTCTGATTCATTAGTCGTGAGTGGCTCTAAACAAATGCAAGTACCATGAGCGACAATTTTATTGCATAGAGTGCCAAAAAAGTCAACGGCGATCGCCTCAGCTTGAGCGACGGGAATATTATTGCGGCGACGAGCCGCAGGGGAACCAAAAATCAGTGTTTTGCCTCCCAAATCGCGACAAACTTTAGAAAGATGAATCAGAAAATCAAGGGTTTTTTGAGTAATGTCTGAATTTCTAAATAAACCTAATTCTGGGCGATCGAAAAATAGAGAATGTAAACCAACTACTTTTAATCCTGAATTTTCCACAGATTGCCGATACTGCGAAACCTGCTTAGATGTTAAGGACTCCCATGTATTCCTCCAAATTCGGCTCGGAGCGACTTCCAAGCCATTCACTCCCATTTCCCCGATCTGAGGGAAGAAGGATGTATGTTCATAAGCGGGTAAAGCAATGTTAGAAATGGCTAATTTCATTAACTTATTGGTGATTTAGAGATTAGCAAGCTGGAGAGATGGCTCTTAAATAACAGTACAGCGATCGCAGGGAGATATTTGACTGCGACGTTGTTCTAAGTGACCAACCCGTAAACTTTCATAACTTGACGATCGCCATAAAGAGGATAAATCGTTATCGCCTATGGAGCCAACAGCAAGAGTAGAACGATAGTCCACATCACAAGGATTTACTTTGCCATCCCACCACACAAACATCCGTCGCCAGAGGTCGGAGCAAGGTTTCTGCACTTCTGTAGGTGGGCTTTCATAAACATTTTCCCAGGGATTATAGTTAACAAAAGCTACCTGATCGACTAACTCTCCCCAATATTGTTCCATGTCATCTAGATTTTGACGTTCATCAAACTTCACTCCTGAAACCCGAGTAATAATTTTTGAGTTGCTGTACTGGGTTTCCTTGATTTTTTGAAATTGCTTAATATTACTTAAAACCCGCTCCAGCTTGCCATTGACTCGTAACTGACTATACAAGGGTTCTTGAGCTGCATCAGCAGAAAACACCAAGGTTTGAATGCCACTTTGTAAAATTGCATGGGCTTTACGCTCATCCAACATAGAAGCATTCGTATTCATTTTGAGATTGAGAAACTTACCACGGGTATAGGCTAACATTTCTTCAATCTCTGGACATAATAACGGTTCACCCCGAGAAGCTAAAGAAATAAACTCAATGTTTCCCTCAGCTCTATCAATAATCCTACGAAAGGTCTCAAAGGTCATGTGTCCCATAAATCCATTCTTGCGTTGTGTGAAAACATTATCGGTTTGGTAACAGAACACACAACGATAATTACAAATTGAAGTAGGCTCAATCTGCAAGTAAGGAGGATAGCCATCTAAGGTATGAGTTTGGGGATAAATTTCATAACGATAGCGGTGAATGAGGTAACGGGGTAAGTCTGAGTCTTCAATCCGAGCGATTTCTTCAACTACATTAGGACTGAGCGTGAATTTGGGTTCCTCTTGTGTACCTCCATCAAGCAAGTCTCGATAAACTCGCTGTAAAATAGACTGTTGGTCGCTACTTAAGAACTTTTCCTGTTCATCGGTAGCTCGCAGGTTGGCAATTCTTTTGAGAGTTTTTTCAATTTCTTGACGATTGTGGTTGCGTAATTCAACAAAGCTATTGTGCTTTTGATAAAGTTGACTTTGAGATGTCATGGGTTAATTACTCCTCACTAGCGTCTTGGATACCGTGCTTTTTGAGCCAAAACTCTACCATTGGCACTTGCCATTCATAGTCAATGTCGCATCCTCCCCAAGAGCGAATTGGCGCAATCTTTTGCCCCATCCACTTTTGCGGTAATAGCCCATCTTCCAGATGTTCTAAACAATGGGGAAGAACGACTGAGACAGACATATCCGCAAAATGAACTTCACCTTGAGAATCGCGATCGCAATTGAGTGTTTTGGGATCGCCAAAGGTTTCAAAAGGAACAAAAGGATGTAGGCAGCCATCTTCAGCAATTTTCCGCGCCCGCAGTGGACTCCACATATTATAGACGGAGGTCGTAACCGCTGAATCCACGGAAGAGTCGTGACGTAATATCTCAATCCCTTCGTCAATGAGTTCTGCTGTAATCGTCGCTGCATTAGCAAACAGCAAAACCATTAACTCAATCGTTTTTCCTTCATCACTTAATCGACGTTTAATTTCTCGATAGCCGTGAGCAAAGACATCTTCCCCCAAAGCCTCTTTCGTGGCTAGTTCTGACGGTCTCTCGATAAATTCAGCCCCAAACTCTTGGGCAACAGCAGTAATTTTCGGGCAATCGGTGGAAACAAAGATCCGAGAGATATAACGGGAATTGTGGGCTGCCATCAGGGGATAAGCACAAAGGGGACGACCCAAGATCGGATAAGTATTCTTACCGGGAAACCCTGTGCTACCCGCACGACCAATCATTAAGGCACAAATCATTGAATTAAATTAAATATTAAATATTGAGGTTCTATTCTAGTAAAAAGCTGGGTTTAGACAAAGAAATTGATGATGAAATTTCCCTGAATTTCTCAGGTGTCTGTGACAAGATGTGTAAAGTCGGGTATTGACTCTCCTGTATAGTCTTCCATTCCTCGCTCTTTCCGAGCGCAACAACGGAAAAGAAAAGGAACGTTATTTGCCAGCGCTGCTTGCCAATCTGTTTTGGTATCTCCAATTATCACACAATTTTGTGGCTCAATTTGGTAAGTTTCTAAAGTATTTTGAATTGCTTGTTTTTTACTGACAGGAGATCCATAAATTGCCGTAAAACAATCCCGCAAATTTAAAGCTGACAAAATGGTTTCAATTTCTGCCTGGGGTGTGGCTGTGACTAAGATAAAGATTTGATGATGGGAATTCTCCCGTAAATAGTCTTCTACCCCTGGCACCCAAGGAGAATCAATCACCGCTTGCTGAACCAGTTGCGAAAATTGCTGGCAAAATTTTTCTACGGTGACATCATCTGTAGGCTCACCCACCCAGTCTAAATAAATGGGTATTTTATCATACCGGGAAATTCCGCCATGATTCTCATGGTGATCGCGAACTTGTTTGGCAATGTCTGAACCATAGGTTAAAAATAGTTGCTCAAAAGCCACAGATTTAACAGTAACCGAGTCTTTAATGACTCCATCAAAGTCCCAGAAGATAATATCGGATTTCTGTAGTAACTGAATTGCTTTACACACAATGGCGGACTTCATCAATTAACTGTAATAACCCTTGCCCTAAATCTACGTGCAATGGAGGAGCATATTTGCGGCCCAATTTCGGTTGATAAGCATAGGGAGTCCGAACATAATGCCCAACATGATCCCCTTCAATAAATTCCACTGCATCAGGGATGCCTAAAATTTCCGCTAACATTTTCAATAAATCCAGTACTCGCATGGGTTCTTGACCCGTTAGAACTACGCTCTGATTGCGAAACTCCTCACCTAACGCGGCAACACTGGCACGAGCCGCATCTTCTACATGAATGTATTCTCGCATCGCCTCTGGGCTACCTTGATAGGACACTTTACCCGTTTCTAATGCTCCCTTAACAATTCGCCATAGTCCATTACGATGGTCAGAACGCGGTCCATAGAGAGAGCCGTAGCGAAGAATGGTGTAATCTAACCCATACGCCCGTTGATATTCTTCCACATAATGCTCAGAAGCCTGTTTGCTACAGCGATAGAAGCCTCCTTCTCTGCTATACACATAGACAGTGCTGGCATAAATAAAACGCTTAACTTGATGACGCTTACAGGCTTCTAACACCTGAGCATTCCCCAAGATGTTAACCCGAATCGTATCTAACGGGCGATCGCGGGCTTCATCAAGGTCGGCGATCGCGGCAAAATTATAGACCACTTCACTACCTGCTACGGCAGCATCCAAAGCAGCCTCATCTAAAAGATCGCCCACTACCATTTCTTGGTCGGGACGCAGCCAAGGTGAGGGAGTGCGATCGAATATCGCTACAGCGTAACCTGCTTCACTGAGTTGGTCACAAACATGAGAACCGAGAAAACCAGAACCTCCGATTACACAAGCTTTTTGCATCATGTCTTTATTTTATAATAAAATTTATAAACCTTGACGCTGCACATTATACTCAGTTTCGGGAACCAGACTTTGTAAAGACTGACCAACGAGGAAACGAACTGCTTCTTGAGTAGCTTCAATTTCCATCCGAGTCCGACAGTCTACAGACATAGAACCCATGTGAGATGTCAAAATACAGCGATCGATTTTGGCCAAATCGCCATGATAGGGTTCTTGTGTAAAAACATCGATCGCGGCACCTCCTAAATGCCCCGATTGCAGCACTTCAAATAAATCTTGCTCATTAACGATGCCCCCCCGTGAAGTATTTATCAACAAAGCATCAGGCTTCATCTGTAGTAGATGTTCTTTCCGAATCATATTTTTAGTCTGAGCAGTCAGGGGCACATGAATACTAATTAAATCCGCTTCTCTGTAGATATCTGTTTTTGATGCCCAATTGAGTTTGAATTCTCTGTTTAGTTCCAAATTGGGCAGAATATCGTTCACCATAATTTTTGGCGTTCCAAAGCCGCGCATCCGCCGCAACACCCTAGTCCCAATGCGACCAACCCCAATAATCCCCACCGTGATTTCGGCAATTCTCCGACCAAAAACTCGTTTCCACTGACCTTGGTGCATTTGGGTATTGGCAATGTGGATAGAACGCAGCAGAGACAGCATTAACCCCATAGTCAATTCAGCTACAGCCGGAGCCGGAGCATCAGGGGTATAAGAAACTTTAATTCCTCGTTTTTCTGCCGCCAGTAAATCAACGCTATCTAAGCCAATGCCGACTCTAGAGATATGTTTCAATCGAGGGGCACAACTCATTACATAGTCGGTAATGGGTTCTGTTCCGGCGATGAGTGCATCAAATTCGGGAATCAAATCTGCTAGTTCTGCTTCCGTGAGTTTTTTATTTAAGGGATTGATCACATACTCAATTCCATTGGATTCGAGCATTTCTAGAGGGAATTTGTTGCGTTCTGCAAAGGGAACGGTGGTGATGAGAACTTTAGGCATAGTAAGTTAGTTAGCTTTTTTTGATTCCACTAATTCAGTCAACGCTTTTTTTAACACTTGCGTTGGGTTTTCAGGCATTCTGGCAAAGCGATCGCAAAAAGTGCGTCTTGCCGCTTGGACTTCCGAACTATTCCACCACCCAGGTACATCATCCCAAACTTCTGCTACCTTAGCCGCAGCAGATGCAGGGGTTTCATGAAAAATGCCCACCCGCTTCAACTCTTCAAAATAGGGCTGGGCACTGGATCGGAGTTCCCAGTAATTGGGATTCCAAAACATAATAGTTGGGATATTTTGTCCTAGAGTTTCAAGGAAAGTAGTGCCATTGTAAGTGGCGACATACAATCGACTTTGTTGAATCAGGGTTTTAATTGGTTTTTGCTTTAAATTCAATTGAACATCTGGATGACGATCTCGCCATTGTTGTACTTCTGACGAGTACCAAGGATGGGAATAGAGCCTGACTAGAAGTTGCTGTCGAATTCTTGGAGGTAAGACATCAACAAAAGAAAACTGCTCCTTCAAATACTCAAAGTATTGGCCAGCTACTACAATGCTAGCCATCCAATAGCTATAGCGAGGGAGAGTACATGTAACGAGTAACAATTCCCCATCAGGATCCCAAATTCCTTCACCCTCTCCTAGTAACTTTAACAATCCAATAGATAGGTGCTTGGAAGAATCTTCAGTCCATCCCCAGGTTAGAAAGAGATCGCTGATTGCCAGTTCATGTTCTTCACAAAATGACCATAATCCGTTACCATAAAGACCTCCATGCTGACCAATGACAATTGGACATCCTATATCAACCTTCTCAGCAGCCCAAGCCTTGAAAACATCATCACTGCTGTAGCTAGTAGAGGTAAAAATAAATTTAGGATTTTGCGGCCAGGATAATTGAGTAATCTGATCTTGAAGTTGAGTATATCCTTCTAAATAAATGCTCGGAATTTGTTCGGGGATTAAAGTGCGAACACACTGTTCAAAACCTTGAACGGCATTAGTGAGTAACTGGAACGTTTTGCGAACTGAAACTACTGGTTTTAGAATCGAGGGAGAAGGCGAATCCCAGAAAGCGGGACACTGACCTAATGCCATCTGTAGCTTCAGAGATTCCTTGCGGGGTAAATAGCTAGCAATCATAAAAGCGTCTGTAGGACGAGTCAAAGATATCGAAATTCTAGATAAAACTCGCTTGACCAACTGCTTTAACTGACGCTTTAGTGAAAGCTGTTGTGCTGTAGCGGTAATCGGGATTTTATTATCTTCAGGATCAACAGAGAGGTATTCACAAGGAATCTCTGTCCATTCTTGGATAATCCGCCCATATATATAGTGATTCCACTTATCAGAAATATACAGTCGATCAAAATCGGCCATCTCATTAGGAATTACATCGTCTAAAGGTAGATCGAGAATCACAGTGCCTTCGATGGGACAAGTAGCCACAGCTCTTTGAATCATCACCCAGCGATCGAAGAGCATCTGGGTGAAATATCCAAGCCAAGGACCGACTAAAATTCGCCAGTAACGGATAGAATGGTCTACATTATGAAATTGGTTGAGGGCTGTGCTGATCTCCACCAACAGTTCTTCATGAAGGTTACGCAGGTAACAGTAATCTTTATAAAGTTGTTGCCGATCGTCCCAGTGGTAGGGTACTACCTCAGCATCAAGCTGAGTCCAAAATTGGCGACGCTCATACAGACGACACCATTCACCTAAACATAGAATAGGCTTATCAGTTCGCCAACTACGTTCATCGGCAGTTGTAATCAAAAATCGATTTTTCAAGCCGTTTGTCCTTTTTCAAACGAGTGAATCATTAACCGGGAAATTTACATCAAAAGTTCCCACAGCAGGGGGTTTCCTTTGTTCACATCTTTCTTAACTCTTTGTCCTAGAACAGTTTCAAAATATTTAGGCGGTAAACCTAACCCTGGCCGCACAACTCGCAAATTCTCTCGCGTAAAAACATCCCCAGCTTTCATATCTTCAGCCACATACAAACTGCGCCTAAATATTAAAGACTTGTTCTCAGCCTGACTCGACCCATACTGAACTTTTCCCAAAGCCTGCCAAGCTCTTTCCGACTCTACAACAAGTTGCGCCATTTCTTCGGGTTCCATTGAAAAGGCGGAATCAACCCCACCATCAGCACGACGGAGGGTAAAGTGTTTTTCAATGACCGTCGCACCCAAGGCAACACTGGCAACTGCTGCACCAATGCCCATTGTGTGGTCAGATAGACCGACTTGCACATTAAAGAGTTCCCGCAGATGAGGAATGGTGAGGAGATTGGTGTTTTCTGGGGTAGCAGGGTAGGTGCTGGTGCATTTGAGGAGAATGATATCCTGACACCCTGCTTCTCTTGCGGTTCTGAAAGTTTCATCTAATTCGGCTACGGTTGCCATTCCTGTGGAAATTATCATGGGTTTGCCTGTGCTGGCGACTTTGCGAATCAGGGGCAAGTCGGTATTTTCAAAGGAGGCGATTTTGTAGCAAGGGACATCTAGGGATTCGAGAAAATCCACCGCAGTGGCATCAAAGGGGGTGCTAAAGCCAATGATGCCGAGTTCTTGGCAGCGTTTGAGGATGGGTTCGTGCCATTCCCAAGGGGTATGGGCTTGTTGATATAGTTCGTAGAGGGAGTGGCCATACCATAAGCTGTTGGGGTCGTCGATGAAAAATTCCCTTTCCTTAATCTCTAAGGTCATGGTGTCGGCAGTGTAGGTTTGCAGCTTGAGGCCATGTGCCCCTGTTTTGGCTGCGGCTTCTACGATTTCTAAGGCTCTTTCTAAAGATTGGTTGTGATTGCCGGACATTTCGGCAATGATAAAGGGGGGAGCATTATTCCCGATTTCTTTGTCTGCAATTAAAATTGGTTTTGCCATAATCAAATTAGATTATAAATTTTTGATCAAATGAAGGGCTGGTTGACCTTTAACGATTGTTTCTCCTGTATTTTGGAAACCAGATTTTAAAAATACGTTGATCGATGCTAAATTATTGGGCTTGGCATAAGCATGAATTTTTTTAATGGCTGCATCTTGCTCAATTTTTTGACAGATCAATAACATAATTCGACTACCATAGCCCCGTCCGCGAAAAGGTTCTGCTAGTCCCAGAGAAATAGTTGCTTCTTGATTCCTGATTTCATAACGTACTTGTCCAATTGGCACATCATCTTGATTTAAAGCAATATAAAAAACACAATTGCGATCGCCTAATTTAGAGGTGAACCACTGAACATGGTCTTTCCAAGGAATATACTCTGAGGAAAATGAGACAGAACGAATCACCGGATCATTTGTCCAGTGCCAGATCAGCTCGCAATCTTCTTCTCTTACAGGTCTTAATTTTAGGGAACTTGCATCTAAACTTTTTATAATTCTGGAGACTCCTTCACCATCTACCATTTGCTGGCTCACTTCGATAAGTTTTGTTCGTTCTTCTGCTGATTGCAAGAGTATAGAAAGCCGATCGGGAATGTTTTGTGATTTGATATTTTGATGCCAACCCAGATTAACTGTTTGACTAAGAGTTGCTAGTTTTTCCGCGATCGCCCGCTGATTTTCTGCCAAAACCAACAAAATACTGGGCAACCGCATAAAAGCTAATTCCCAGCAAGTGCTGCCCCCAGCAGAAATTGCCACATCTGCCCAAGCCATCAACTCTGGCATATTGGTGACATTTCGTTGCAAGCGAATCGGAAACCGTGAATCCTGCACCGCCATTTCCAGAGACTCATAATGGGGGTTACTTCCCCCCACCACGACTACTGCCTCTAGTTCCTCCACTTCCACAAGCTGTAAAGCCTGAATCACTTTTAGCGTCACATTATCTGGGTCAGCACCTCCCAAAGTCACTAAAACTTTTTTGGCAATGGGTGGTACTGTTCGCTGCCATCCCCGCCATTGCCAAAACTCCCGCCGTAAAAGAGTGTAACGAGTGCCCAGCAATAGCTGACTGTACGGTTCACGATGCTGATACCATTGTTCGTCAGCAGAGATATTTTGATTTAGGACAAAATCCGCATAATAATGTTCCGCGTGTCCGTAATCATCGATAAATAATAGACGTAATCCAGAATCTTTGATAATTTTTTGATATTCGGCACTGAAATGATATCCATCCACTACCACCCAACTTGCCTCAAACTGATGAGCTAGTGCAGCCGTTTCCTTAGCATCATCTGAACTCCCTGCCTTTGTTGTCAATTGGACAACTTCCATTGCTTCTGACTTGAGGCGTTCCTCTAAGGCGGGGACAGAATTTGCCATGATAAAAATAGGCTGTCCTAGAGTATTTTGCCATGCTTGAGCTAACGCCAAGCAACGCATGACATGACCTGAACCTATTTGAATAGAAGCATCTGTACGGATAACTACTTTCAAAACTGATTATGATATTGCACTATTTTTAAGGGTCAAATACACTCTAGGTTTTACTACATTGCAGTTATTACATAGAGGAATAAATTGCATCGTATCAATGCTATGTCTTAATGATAAATATTTGGGGTTATTCCAAATAGTTTCTAAATCTGCTTGATTTACATTGCCTAAAACTTCTTTACTGGTCAGGTCATAGCAGCAAGCTACTACGTCACCGTTCCATCTAATAGTCATTGTATGATCGACCAGATCACAATAGTTTCTATTTTCTTGATCCCTAGAATCATAGTAAATATCGTAAATTTCTCTATCCACTTCCATGTGAGGCCATCTCATTGCCCAAGTACATTTAAAACTTACTGAGCTTGCATATTTATTACCTGAAAATTCAGATAATAAATGGGGGGGGGTAGGAGGAATATCGTCGTTTAAATCTGCTGGATTTTTGAAAAACTGCGTGCTGGATACAAAGACTTGAGGCGTTTCACTGTTCCTCTCTATTTTTCGATTGATTAGGGTCTTAATGTTGGCGACAACCTTGTTATAATCACTATTCTTTCTAACCAAATTATTTATGTCTGCGCTCTCACCATCCAAAGAAAATTCAATTGCATCCAAATGACTATCAATAATATTATCAATAACTGTCTGATTCAGCAGCATTCCATTTGATACTGTCTTAACAAACGGCACCCCTAAGCTTTTAACTGATTTTACCATTTGGGTAAATTGTTTATTCAGTAATGGTTCTCCGCCATGATATAAAACAACCACCTTGACTGAATTGATATTTTTCTTCATACTATCCATAATAACTGCAAAGGTTTCAGAATTCATAATTCCCCTTGGCATTTTGATAGTACCAGTAGGACAATGAGAACAGGCGAGATTGCAAGCGCCAGCAGGCTCAATACGAATCACTCGGGGAAAAGGACGAATGTATTCTGAATACATGGAAAACCTCTTAGATAGTAGAAAATTACAGCCGGACGTTTAATTCTTGACTTTTTAAAAAATGCTTGGCTTCCAAAGGAGTTTGCTGAGTATAATGAAAAATGCTGGCTGCGGCCACTGCCGAAGATCCTCCTTCTTTTAAGACTGAAGCCATATCTTCATAACTACCAGCCCCCCCTGATGCAATAACTGGAATCGACACTGCATGACTAACTTGTTTAGTTAACTCTACCTCATAGCCAGTCATCATTCCATCCCGATCTATAGATGTTAAGAGGATTTCGCCAGCACCTAAAGATTCCACTTCTTTTGCCCACCTTACTGGGTCTTTTCCAGTCGGTTGCGTTCCTGCATGAGTAAATACTTCATAAGTACCATTTGAGTGTTGCTTGACATCAATCGAAATGACAACACACTGGGAACCAAACTGTTGGGCGGCTGCTTGAATTAGTTCTGGGTTTTCTACTACGGCGGTATTAATAGCTACTTTGTCAGCACCAACTTGCAATAAGCGTCTGACATCTGCTACTGACCGCACTCCTCCCCCTACGGTCAAAGGCATAAAACATTCATCTGCTATTTCATCAACTGTCTCAAAATCCGGGGGATGCCCATCTGGAGTTGCAGTAATGTCTAAAAATACCAACTCATCAACTTCGCGTAAATTATAAACTTTGACTGCCTGCATAACGCTCCCAATACGTCGCCAGCTATCAAACTGAACGCTCTTAACTAGACCAAAGTTTTTAAACAGTAATGTGGGCATTACGCGTATTTTCAGCATAATATAATTTTAAAGTTTGAGAAAATTTTTGAGAACTTGAAATCCTATCCGTTGGCTTTTTTCCGGATGAAACTGAACCCCAAATATATTGTTTTTATTGACAGCAGAAACAAAGTTACCACAGTAAGGGGTATGGGCGATTTCCTCTTGGGGATGTTGACAAGAAAGGTGGTAGCTATGAACAAAGTAAAAATCTTTACCCGAAGGAATTCCTTCAAACAAAGGTGAAGGGTGGTTAAACATAACTTCATTCCAACCAATATGGGGAATTCGGGTATCCATTTCAGTGGGTTCTAACCGTTTCACTTCTCCTTCAATCCAGCCTAACCCATTAGTTTCTCCTCCTTCTAAACCCTTTGTAGCTAGAAGCTGCATCCCGAGGCAAATTCCTAAAAAAGGAATACCTTGATTTATGACTTGTTCGGACAAAATTTCATCTAAACCGGAAGTTGAAAGATGTTTCATGCCCGTGGCAAAAGCTCCAACTCCAGGGAGAATAATATAGTGGGCTTCTTGAAAGTCCCGTGCTTTTTGGCTAATGACAGGATTGCCTCCACATTCTTGCACTGCCCGGGCAACGGAATCTAAATTGCCCATTCTATAGTCAGTAATTACTACGTTTTTCATGAGGATTACCTAATCCAAGTTATCGTAGTTAATCTTAGTCAAATTTCCGTCCTTATCTTTGACGAGATTTCCGCGAGAATCACACAGAAATAACTTCTTGTTGGTGAAGCGATCGCAAGTTTGGATAAATTCCTCCAAGGTCAGATCGATGTCTTTCAAGATTTCCTCGATCGGACAACCAAGATACACCCAAGGAAACTTGCCATCGTGCATTTTTACTAACTTAATCGCATCCTCTCTAGATAATCGTCCTCTTCTAATATGCAAGCAAGCCAAATCAGTGGCTCGCCCAAAACCATACTTTAAAAACTTGAAATAATCGTGAATTCCTGTTTGATAATTATCAAGGTTTTCATAGTTTACTAAAGAACCTTCTACTGGCTTGTGATAGGTTTGAAAACCATGAGCTTGTGCATACAAAGCATTTTGATAGCCATCCCAAGGCAAGTAGTAACCTAAAAACAAACCAGTTACTCCCACTCTTTGCAACTCTTCATCAGAAGCGTAACTATATTGAATCAGATGTTTACGTTCAATCCCTTCCTGACCAATCAGATCCGAAACCCGCAGTCCCAACAATCCGCCAAACTCTTCCAACCATCTTCTGGTCAGCGTATTATTTTCTGCTGCACTAGCTGGTCCGCCATATTCATGCTGAGAATTTTCTCCCCAAATAATTAAAGGAATATTAAGTTGTACGGCAACCCGTACAGGAATAGTAAAAATAACGACGTGCTCTGGCCAAGAAATATCGCCAATTTGAGTTAAGGCTAGTTTGTTTATTTTGTGCCGTACCACTGGGTTAACTGTCACCTCAAGATAGTCAACCCCCAAATTTTTCAAATTTTCAATATTGCGCCGTCCAATATCTGATAATTTATCGGTTGTAGAAGTGATACACAGAGGATTCATGCCCAGTTCTAGCATTCTGATTACTTGAAAATGGCTATCCTTGCCACCACTAACTGGAACAATACAGTCATAGTTACTGCCATTTTTTGATTTATAGCGCCCCAGTACCTCTAATAACTCTTGCTTTCGAGATTTCCAATCAACCGCTTGCCGCTTTTCTATATAACGGCAGGCACTACAAACTCCCTCTGCATCAATGAACAAATCGGGCTTGGTTTCTGGCATTACGCAGCGATTACAATATCGAATCATTTCAGTATCTATATCCTTTATAAAGTTTTTTCCAGTAAGAACCAAGTTAAATCGTCTGAAGGAAAATGGCAATCTCGATGATAGACGAACCCATAATCTACCAGTTGCAAATTTTTATACTTATCTAACATTTCACCGGCAAAATCCCGCTTAAATAATTTTCCTTGATGACCTCTATAAGTGACTTCAACGGGAGTAGGATTATAATACTCAACCAAACAAATATAACGGTGGCTACTTTGATATAGGCGATCGTACACTTCATCTAGGTAATTCGGGTTGATATGAATCAATACACCTTTAATTAAGACAAATTCCCAAGAACGGTGGGGGGTAAAATCTAAAATAGATTGATGATATATTTCTATATCACTACTTTTCCGAAGTTCTTCGACTGCTACATTATTGATTTCAATGGCAGATAACTTGATGTCTGGCACAAGCTGTTCGATCGCTTCTAGGTTGATTCCTCTATTAGCCCCAAACTCAATCAAAGATTTTACCTTTTGAGTCCGAGCTAAAATTTTAGCAAACAGAGATAAATTACCCGAAAGTAAACTATCACCTTGATTGCGATGAGTATATTCATCTCCAAAATCTTGACTCCAAAATTTTTCCTGTTCTGTCAGCCAATCCTGATTGTTTGATTCCATTGATTTATTCACCATAATTTTTCTGGGCTATCTGACTATTAATTAAATACCACTTTGGGTGTTGTTGCAGTAACTTTAAGCAATCTTCTAATGTAAACTTAGGTCGATCGGGATAAACTGCCTCGATGATTTTCTGAATCAGTTCAAAATCTTCAGGAGTATCTACTGTCCATCGATGGTGACTACAATCTTCAGAGTAAGTCACATAACCCAAACAATATCGTTCTGGTTGTCGATAAAGAAAAGGAGTTACGTGCTCGCGGTCTGGTTGTGCTGTGGCTTCTAGAAAGGCTTGTTCCAATACTGAAGAAGAAAACACTTCAGTATCCATCCCACGCGGATAGGTTCTTTTTATGCAGTTTGAGACGTAATCATAGGTTGGTTGATTTTGTAGATAATAATCGATCGCCGTATCAATCACTTGCGGGTCAATTAAAGGACAATCAGAAGTCACGCGAACCACTACATCTGCTTGATGTGCTGTAGCAGCTTGATAATATCTCTCTAAAACATCTTCTTCAGAACCGCGAAAGTAAGCGACTGAGAGACGATCGCATAAATCAACAATAGGATCGTCAGTTTGATTGGTTGTCGTAGCGATGACTATTTCATCGGCTAGTTTTACTCGTCGTAGTCTTTCCAGTTGATATTCAAGCAATGGTTTACCCAATACCCGCTTCAGTACCTTTCCTGGTAAACGGGTAGAAGTCATTCTTGCTTGAGTAATAATCACAGTTTTCATTTAATAATTTCTCTCAAAACAGCTACAACATGGTTTTGGTTTTCTTCTGTTAAGTCGTAGTACAAAGGAAGACTAATCGCTTCTTGATAATATTGTTCCACTTGGGGAAAATCTCCCCATTTAAAACCCAGTTTTTGATAATACGGTTGAGTATGAACAGGAATATAGTGCAAATTGACCCCGATCGCAGCCTGCCGTAATTCCTCAAACACTTGGCGATGAGTTTTAATAATTTTATCCAGTTGTAGCCGAATCACATAAAGATGCCAGCTAGACTCAGTATCAGGATGTTGCCACGGTAAAGTTACAGGTAAATTCGCCAACATCTGATTATAGCGATCGGCTAAAATACGGCGACGGGACACAAACTCATCCAAACGCTGCATTTGACTCGCACCCAAAGCCGATTGAATGTCTGTCATCCGGTAGTTAAATCCCAACTCTAGCTGCTGATAATACCACAATCCATGAGACTCACCCTGCATTAACTCAGGATTGCGAGTAATCCCGTGAGTCCGCAAGCGAATCAGCTTTTCATACAAGTCCGATCGATTCGTCACCACCATCCCCCCTTCCCCTGTGGTGATAATTTTCACAGGATGAAAGCTAAACACAGCCATATCCGAAAACTGACAATTTCCTACAGACTTACCTTGGTATTTCGCACCGATCGCATGGGAAGCATCCTCTAAAACCGCAAAACCATATTTTCGGGACAAAGCCCCAATCTTTTCCATTTCGCAAGACTGACCAGCCAGATGAACGGGGACAACTACCTTCGGCAGTTTTCCTTCCCGCTGACTCTGAATGAGTTTCTGTTCTAGGGCTGCCACGCTTAGATTGTAAGTATGCGGGTCAATGTCCACAAAATCGACTTCTGCACCACAATACAATCCACAATTTGCTGAAGCCACAAAGGTATTTGGAGAAGTCCACAGGATATCCCCTGTTCCTAATCCCACCGCTAAACAAGCAATATGTAAGGCAGCAGTGGCACTGGAAACAGCTACAGCATACTTGACCCCGCAATAGTCTGCTACAGACTGCTCAAATCTTTCGATAGTTGGGCCTTGGGTGAGCCAATCCGATCGCAGCACTTCAATTACAGCATCAATATCTTGCTGATTGATATTTTGCCGTCCATAGGGAATAAAATCACTCATTATTGTTTAAGCATCTCAAGAAGCTGTTGAGGAGATAGCCATTCTGTATTTTTATCGGAACTGTATTCAAATTCTTCTGGTACAGGCACTCCTTTTTCTCCTAACCCATTCGATTGAAAATCTACCTTGCTGCTAAATTGGATAGTCGGAGTAATCACATAATGGTCAGAAAACTCTAAAGTTAAATGATAGTCATCCTTGGGACACATCACCTCATGGAGTTTTTCTCCTGGCCGAATGCCGATGACTTTAGTGGGAATTCCTGGGGCTAGGGCTTTTGCTAAATCCGTAATCTTCATTGATGGAATTTTCGGCACAAAGATTTCTCCCCCCTGCATTCGCTCAAAATTCTTAATCACAAAATCTACCCCCTGTGGCAGGGTAATCCAAAATCGAGTCATGCGGGGATCGGTAATCGGGATTTCCGTTGCTCTTTCCCGCACCAACTTCTGAAAAAATGGTACAACCGAACCCCTAGATCCAACCACATTGCCATAGCGCACTACCGCAAAGCGAGTTTTGAGTTTTCCTACTAAGTTATTCGCCGCAACAAATAATTTATCCGATGCTAACTTAGTTGCCCCATAAAGGTTAATGGGATTCGCGGCTTTATCGGTGGAAAGGGCAATGACTTTTTCTACCCCACAAGCCATCGCTGCATCAATTACATTACTGGCCCCATTAATATTCGTTTTAATACATTCCATCGGATTATATTCAGCGATAGGAACGTGCTTTAAGGCAGCCGCATGAATGACATAATCTACATTTCGCATCGCGAGTGTAAGGCGATCGCGATCGCGCACATCCCCGATAAAAAAGCGCATACAGTCTTGGGGGAAAGCTTGAGCCATTTCATACTGCTTTAACTCATCCCGTGAATAGACAATAATTTTTTTCGGCTGATAGTTGGCCAATAAAGTAGAGACACAGTGCTTACCAAATGAGCCTGTTCCGCCTGTAATTAGGATAGATTTGTCGTTAAACATTTGCTACTTCTGTTGAAGAAATTGTACTACTTTTTGAATATCTGCTAAATATATTTCCGGCCAAATGGGCAAACTCAGCACCTCAGTCCCTAGCAAATCGCTCACTGGAGTCGAAGGATACTGCCCTTTATAAACAGGTAACCGATCTTGCGGCACTGGATAATAAACCATCGATCCAATTCCTTGCCGGCCCAAATATTCCTTCACCTTATCCCGTTTCCCATGCAAAACCCGAATGGTGTACTGGTGAAACACATGACCATCAGCCAACTCTGGAGTAATAATCCCCTCAACATCAGCCAATGGTAGTGATAAATATGTAGTGATATTAATTTTTTACGGATTTTAAACTGTTGTAATAATGAATAAAGTACCAAACAGCTCCTATATGATTTTCTAGCTTTTTTGAAAAAGATAATGTTTTTCTGACTAGCCGAGAAACTCTTTGTCTTAATGTATTATTAAATCTTTCTATATGACTGGTCAATCTACTTTTTTTGTCCACAGCCTTGTGACGTTTAGTAGCAATAACTCCTGTATAAGACTCCCAAAAATCTGTATAACACACTGCACATTGTCTATACACAGGAGGCAATGAATCCCACAGTTTTTCGGCACTTTTTTTACTTCGATCGCCAAGAAAAACACCAACAATTTCACGAGTTTTTACATCCAAAGCAAGCCAACTCCAAATTTTATTTTCTTTCTTACCTACAAATGACCATAACTCATCACATTGAATAGTTGATTTTCCTTTTTGTTTCTCTGAAACCTTTATTTCACGGGGAGTTTCTTCATATTTTTTATTTACATAATTTTGTAACCAAGTGTAAGAAACATCCAAAGCACGAGCAATACCCGCCAAAGGTATTTTTTCTAATAACAGGCGATCAATTAATGTTTTAAATTCAGATGAAATATATTTTTTTTGAGGTAATTCTACAAACTGTCTTCCACATTCTTTACATAAATATTTTTGTTTTTTATGATGAGTGCTGCCATTTTTTATGATTTTATTTGACAAACAGGTTGGGCAAGAATAGTTCATTTTGTAATAATCCTGATAAATTCTTATATTTTTCACTTTATTCTCCCTTAATTATCGCTTAAATTTTGTCATTTATATCACTTAAGCAATTAGTAAAACTAATGAATTTTATAAATTTACCTGATTGTTTATGGATAAAAATATTAGAAAAAACTTGATACATTAGCTTTTATTTAAATTAACTTAATTTGAACATCACTACATATTTATCACTACCCGCGAATTCTTCAGGATCTTGCCAGTATCCAGATTCTCTAACGTGCAAACAGAAAAAACGAGCATCTTTCGGAAGACCTAGCAAAATTCTTTGTTCTTCAGCTAGCTTTTTTCTTTCATCCGATAGCTTTACTGTTGGAGAATTCCTTATCTGCTCTGGCCAATTATAATCTTTAACTATATCTTCGGAAAATTCGCTATTTATTTTGGGCTGCCATAGAATATGGTATCCAGCCATTGGTTCGCCAAATTGATGAACATTTTTTAAAAAAGCAAAACTTTCAATCAAGCCAAGTTTATAAACAATTTTGAATGCCACCAGACGCGGGAGATTAAAAGCACGAAGCAGACCGAAATAAGCCGTTATAGCCAATCCTCCTAACTGTGCTTTAATAGACGATTGTGGAAATGCAATAATTTCTGATTCTAACTCAAATAGATTCTTAGATAAAATAGTTAGGCTCAGAGGCCAAGGTATTTGATAAGGTAAAAGAATAGCTAGCTTTTTATTTTCTCTTTTAGCTTTTAATAAGCCAAAATATATTTCTTCAAAGGCACTGCCAATAGCACGATAATGGGGGATTATAATTACTGTGTTTGTCAACTTGCCGAACCATTCGCAGAGGTAGTGAATTAGCATTCTTCAGTCTGATTGGTAAATTAAACATAATTCAATGTTAAATAGGAATAGCATTGGCTTTTTGATAGGCTTCTCTCGATCCTATATCGATAAATATATTCTTTGTTTCCCAAGCATAAACTTTATTCACAAACAAGGGTAAAACTTCTTTACTAAAGTCGTAAAAATTTTCTTTATTATCTTTTATCCATTCCAAAAATTTATTAGATAAAATACAAATTGCTCCACTGGCTAAGTTACCAGGAGGGTTAGCAACTTTTTCGTGAAAGCCAACAACAATATTCTGAGAATTGAGTTCCACAATGCCACAGGTAGAAGGAGTGTCAGTGCGAAAGGTCATCAGGGTTAAGAGACATTCTGGAGGACGTTGGCGGTGAGCTGCGACAAAAGAGGTGAAGTCAGCTAAACAGTAGTTGTCGGCATGGATAATTAACCCGTCTTCCCCTTGAAAAAAATCTAGATTAGCCATGAGCGTCCCTGCTGTCCCTAGGAGGGCTGGCTCATGAACCAAAGTAACTTGGTCTTGGTAAGGACTCCGATCAATAAAGTCATTAACCTGGTCAGCTAAATAGTGAGTATTGATCAGTAGCGGACCAATTCCAGCCTCGGTAAGTCGTTCCAGCCAAATCTCCAGTAAGGGCTTACTTTTGATAGGCACTAAGCATTTGGGAATGGTATTTGTTAATGGCCGGAGTCGGGTGCCGTAGCCCCCTGCTAGTAATATGGCCTTCATTAGGTTAACTCCTGCATCAATTCATCTCGCTGAACGGGAGTGTTGCCGACTCGCCCTACCTGAATTGCGGCGGCTAAAGAGCCGATAACTGCCGCTTCCCAGATGGAACCGCCACTGGCTAGGGTAAGGGCGCTAGAGATGAGCAAAGAATCCCCAGCACCTGCGACATCTTTCGGGTTGGAATTAAGGGTTTTGACGCGATCGGTCAGCCAGGTCTGGTCTATGTCATTGTCAGCATGAATCAGTAATCCTTCTTCCCCCAACTTTAGCAGAATGTTTTGAGTTTTTGCCTGTTGTCGCAATTGCTCCGCTAATACTACTAGGCCATCTTCGTGGTTTCGGGTGCTAATGCGAGCCTCCCGTTCGGTAGGGGTAATCAAATCCATTCCTTGAAAGCGACTAATATCACCGACCTGAGAGGAACATTGGCTATCAGCCGCCATCATTACCCCTTGTTCTTTGGCCAACGCCGCAATCCGATCGACCACGGGTTGGGGCAAACAACCATAGTTGAAATCGGAAAAAACCAGCAGGTCTGCCGTGGCAAGTGCCGCTGCCAAGCGATCTAACAGTTGAGTTTGCAATTTGGCGTCAATAGCCCTCTGGTGCAAGTGGCTGACCCGCAGGAGAGTTTTGCCTTTGCTGCGATACCGCTGTTTTAGGGTAGTGGGGCGACTTTCATCAATCAAAAGGTTAGTCTTGACCCGAGCGGCATCCAAAACCTCTCTGGCAAATTCTTGAGCAGCATCGACCCCAGTAACGGAGAAAAACTGGACTTCGGCTCCCAGACCAGCAGCATGAGCCGCTACTATACCCGCCCCACCGACAAAGCGAGTGGAGTCTATTGGGGTAACGACAATAGTGGGATCTTCCTGGGACATTCCCAAAGGTTGGCAGGTAATGTACTCGTCAATAATTAGGTCGCCAACAACGCAGACTTTGAGGAAAGAAAACTGCTGCACCAAGTTTGCCAATTTGGATTGAGTAATACTATGGCGATCTAAAAAGTCGTAGGGGATGAGGATTGATTGTAAGTTAGTTTCGGTAAACTCTTTTCGCAGCAAGTCTACGGAAGAAAAAGTTGTTTCTCCAGAGCTAAATAGTAGTCGTCCCCCATATTGTTCTAAGATAGTCAGCTCAGGATTAAAGCGGATTTCATGTTCTTTCCCTTTGACGACGATATCTGGGCGTAATCGATCGATAACTTCTGTGACGGGTTCATCAATAATAAAGGCTTGGTCAACCCAACTGTTGGTTTTGACTCCTTCGAGGCGTAGTTGTTCGGGGATATGGGCCCCATTGGCAGCAATGCGATCGCTCTGTACTGCTACAATTAGGCGATCGCCACATTCTTTAGCAAAGCGCAATAATCTTAAATGTCCAGGATGGAGTACGTTAAAATTCCCGGATACAAAAACAGTACGGCTTAAAAGTTTTGGGTTCTTAATCATTAAGGGGATAAACAAGAATAATCTGGTGTTATGGCTGTTTTATTGTAAAAAACTATCTCCCATAGCACGAAGCCAAGTTGTACCAACTCTAGATTCAGGATGAATCCAACCATGATATTGATTGTAGTCGGGATGAGATTGAAGAATGTTCCAAAAGCGATCGTGTTGCTCAATATCTGTTGGAGTATCTACCCAAGTTCCCTGAATCCGCTGCCACCGCTCTTGCACAGCTAACAGAATCTCTTCAGATGTCAGATCGATAATCCTGATGCCAACTTTAGCATAGTCATCTGTCATGCCGTAGCTGCGATCGAGGTGTTCTCGCCAAGTCAATGGGATGCCCGATGCTTGCCACACGAGTTTTTTAGGTAAGTGCATGGCATTGCTCCAGGAAAAAAGGTTTCTTAATGGAGTATAGTTTAGGAACAAAAGGGGACGACGATAAACATCACTGACCATATCTGGTCCGCTTCCTGTGGAAATACATAAATCGCAGTGAGCAAACAACCAAATATCTAAGAAATCACTTTTTTCAGAGTGAAAAGCATAGTCAATGATGCGGGGATGACTACTGAGTATAGGTTTCGCCATAATTTGACCCATGCGAAATACCCACACTCCTTGCGAGGCTAACCACTCGGCGGCAGGGACATACGTGGCAATATCTGAGTCGCGGTAGTTGTGATAGTTCCAATCAAACCCTTTGTGTAGATGATTTTCATCCAAATAGGCGCTGTCTCGAACCAAGAGGCAGACAAAAGGTTCTCCATCTTGCCATCCTTGACGACGTAACCAAGCTTTAGCTTGGTCATCTTCTTCAGGTAAAAATGGCAGTTTAGCTTGAGTTTTTTCTAGGCAACCGTGAATATCCCGGGAGGCGGTTGTGCTGGTTGGGCGGTAGTGAAGCGATCCCCCAGGAAGTATGCGATTCCAGATGTCTAGGGGACGAACCCAGGCATAGACCTGAAAGTTGCGTTTTACCATCTTTGCCCAAAATTCGTTGCAAGTCGGCTCCTGTATCCAGTACAAATCTAGATACTGCTGAGATTGCTGCTGTCGCATTGCCCACTGCTGACCTGCATCGGCGGCAAAATGACCAATTCGTTCGCTGCGGAGAGTCCCTAAGCGAATAGTGCGCCAAGGACTAATGCAACGGATGATAAGAACTCCGGGGACAGCCCAAGGAGCTTGGAGGATTAGCAGGAGTAAGGTTTTCGGGGAATATCTGGAAAGTAGAGAAAATAAGCTTTTTAGCTTTCTTCGGACGACAGGCCAGCCACCAGAGCGTATTTCATAGAGCTGTTTGCTTAAGGGCTTCATAAATTAACCAGGCTTGCGGATGAGACTTAGGTACTGCTGACCTCGACCCCACCACTGGGGAAAATGTTGTAGCTCTCGTTCCAAAGGCGCACCGTCCTGTAGCCAGTCCGAGGCCTCAACAATAGCTAAGGCAGTGTTGGGAGTAATCGGCTCAACTATTGACGCAATTTCTGTAAGAAGGTCAAACATAGCCTGCCACTTGCTGCTATCTCCCTGTTGAATTTGGGTCATTAATTCCCAACTGTTAGAACAGGTTATTTCTAAATCTTTACCAAAGCTTGTGGAATGAGCATCAAAAACATAACGATAGTCAATCAGGTTAAGATTATTTTTGTAGTAGCAAGCGAGAGCATTGTCATTGAAGCCTCTATCCCGACCCACAATTTCTTTGTACCATCGCCAGTCAGTAATAAACCGAGGGGATGAAGCATAAACATCGAAACTGCTAGAAAGTGCTGTAATAACTTCTGGTACACTGAGAAGTTTTCTATCTTGTAAAGGTTGAATAATATTATCTACGATCCAATCATCTGCGAGGCGACTCATCCCTTTAAGGTTAAGTAAGTGGGAAGAAAGGCGTGGTCGGAGGATATTTAGTGCATCATTTAGGGAGGCATTGCCGTTAGGGAGTAATATATTAAACAGTAAGCGCCTGATGGTTTCGGATAAGTAAGATATTGAGTTAATAGTAGTACAAACAAAAATACCAGATAATTTTGTAAATTTCGATAAATGCTTGAGTGTTAAAGTTGGATGAGATTGATGGGGCAGACATCCTTCAGCCCAAACAATATCAAATTTTTCTGGTGAATTATAATCTTCAAACAAGGATTTTATCACTTTAAAATTTTGACACTTGGCTTCTGTCAAGATTTTTTCTGTCTGCTCTAAACCGACTGTATTTCCATCCACTAAGTAATATTTGCTGGGTTTTAGAGAAGCAGTATATACAGCATTATGTCCAGAGCCAGGACCAAACTCAATAATATTGGTTTGATAAACAAAGCCAGGCAAAATACCTATACTTCTAAATAATGACTCTCTTCTTTGAAAATGCTTCTCTAAATTAGCAATGTCCTGCGATACAGGAGAAATATTGTTATCTGAATAAAACGTAACAAATGCACGACTTTCACTATCTTTCATTTTGTCTCTTCATG
>NZ_JAYFEQ010000510.1:0-206 GCF_055795085.1 Phormidium sp. CCY1219
GAAGTATCGGGTGTTGAATACCAACAAGGCGAACTCTTTGGGTACGAAGTACGGGAGTATTTGCTCGAAAAGTGGGGCCGTAAATGCGCTTATTGCGCTGAAAATACACCCTTAGAGGTAGAACACATCCATCCGCAATCGAAAGGAGGTAGCGATCGTGTCTCAAACCTGACTTTAGCCTGCCATCCGTGCAATCAGTCCAAGGG
>NZ_JAYFEQ010000511.1:0-518 GCF_055795085.1 Phormidium sp. CCY1219
GGGATAATCCAGGGTTTGACTTTCTCGGTTTTAATATCCGACAATACATAGTTGGAAAATACAAAACCAGAAGGAATGCCCACGGGGACCCCTTAGGCTTCAAAACTATAATCAAACCCAGCAATCAAGCCATCAAGACCCACTACAAGAAACTAAAAGAGATAGTAGACTCCCACAGCGCAGCACCGCAAGAGGGGCTAATAAGACACCTCAACCCGGTCATCAGAGGGTGGAGCAACTACTACTCAACAGTAGTGTCCAAGGAAGTTTTCTATCAAATGGATAGCTCGTTATATTGGAAGCTAACCAGATGGGGATACCGAAGACACTCCAACAAAAGTAAAGAATGGGTAGCCAAGAAATACTGGCAAACAATAGGGAATCGGCAATGGACATTTGCAACACGAGCGGAATCAAACCCCATCAAATTGCGATACCACTCCGAGACTCCAATTGTCAGACACGTTAAAGTCAAAGGTGAGGCCAGTCCATATGACGGCAATCTCAAATA
The DNA here is from genome assembly GCF_055795085.1 of Phormidium sp. CCY1219. Taxonomy (NCBI): domain Bacteria; kingdom Bacillati; phylum Cyanobacteriota; class Cyanophyceae; order Oscillatoriales; family Oscillatoriaceae; genus Phormidium; species Phormidium sp. CCY1219. The sequence goes on from NZ_JAYFEQ010000511.1 coordinate 512, forward strand.
CTGGAGT
>NZ_JAYFEQ010000512.1:0-6377 GCF_055795085.1 Phormidium sp. CCY1219
TAATTTCATTCCAGATTGTGCCATACTCAGAAACTTCCAGCAATTGCTAGATTTTTCCGGGTTAAATGTATCTGTAACAGGGTGGGGTCAATGGGTTGACCGTCGCCGTTGACAATCCCAACAAAACCGCTCATAAAATCAATAAGATGCTTAAGTTAACCTAAAAAATTCCATGCTAGACCAATTAACCCTATTCGAGCGTTTGGGGGTCTTCGTCATGCGAGACTTCCTCGATCGCCAGCTTTGCCAGCAAATTTTAGCGGAAATTCGTCAAGCCAAGAAATTTCGACCGGGCGAAATCCACCTGAGCGAAGGAAAATTTGTAGTGGATGAAACCATTCGCAAGGTTGAGCAAACCAAATTGTCCCCATCCATCGTTGAAACCGTAGGCCAGAAACTCGGAGCGATTAAGCCCCAATTGGAAAAAAATTTTAAGGTGAAATTGGACGCTTGTCAAGGCCCGAACTTTTTGTTCTACCGAGAAGGTGGCTTTTATCTCCCCCACAAGGATCGGGATTTTGGGAAGGATTACCAATATGTGAACCAAAGGCGACGAGTCTCTACGATAATTTTTGTCAACGGTGAAGGACAGACTGGAGATTGCGATTCTGCCAATATCGACACCTATGAGGGCGGGGCATTAATGTTTTATGGTTTATTAAAAGATGAGAAAGCCGCTCGGTTGGGTTTGTCGCTCAATGGGCAACCGGGCTTGTTAATCGCTTTTGACAGCGCTATAGTGCATGAAGTCAAGCCCGTGACAGCGGGAGAGCGGTTGACGATTGTCAATTGGTTCTTGGGAGAAGAGGAATCAGAAAAGGGGAAGGGTTCCTAACTTGACCGGATTGCCAAAAGTGCGATCGCTCTCTATGTCAATATCGCCCCTAAAATCATTACGAACTTTGAAAACCAAGCTCAAAAATAAGCAACTCTTGGAAAACCTGAAAAGAGCCATTTGTTTAGTCTGGCAAAGCACTCCCCTGTGGAGCGCTGTCACGACGATTCTCTTGCTGGTGCAAGGCGTTTTGCCCATAGTTTCCCTCTATTTAATGAAACGGATCGTCGATGCCGTCACCGTAGGTATTGGCGCGGGTTCTGCTGCCTTTTCCGAGGTGCTGCTGCTGGTGATTCTCGCCGGATTCACCGCTCTGATTGCTGATTGTCTGCGCTCTTTATCCGGATATGCAAGCGAGGCGCACTCCCAAATTGTTACGGATTTTGTCCATGACATTTTGCACGCTAAATCTATCGAACTCGATTTGGAATATTACGAAAATGCCCAGTTTTATAATGCTTTGCATCGCGCCCAACAAGAAGCGGTTTATCGCCCTCAGCGCATCCTGAATAGTTTGGTGCAGTTGGCGCAAAATGGCATTTCTCTGATGGCGATCGCAGCTCTATTAATTTCCCTCCATTGGGCGATCGCTGCAGTCTTGTTAGCCGCAGCACTTCCCGGTTTATTCGTCCGGTTAAACCATACCGGCAAGCTCTATCGTCAGCAACGGGGTTGGACGCTCAAAGAGCGCATCGCTTACTATTTTCATTTGATGCTCGTCCATGATTCCTATGCCAAAGAAGTGCGATTGTTCGATTTGGGGGCGGGATTTCGCCAGCGCTATCGCCACCTGCGCGACTCGATTCGTCAGGAAAAATTGGCGCTGGCTAAATGGCGATCGCAGGCGGAATTAATCACTCAATCCAGCAGCACTCTTGCCGTTTTTGCCGCTTGCGGTTTTATTGCCTATCAAACCCTGATGGATGAAATTACATTAGGGGGACTGGTAATGTACTATCAGGGATTTCAACGGGGTCAAATTTGTTTGCGAGAACTGCTTTCCAGTCTTGCCAGTTTGTATGAAAATAGTTTATTTCTCTCTCATTTATACCAATTTCTGGACTTAAAACCCACAGTTTCCACCCCTTCCCATCCTCATCCCGTTCCCAACCCGTTTGCAGTGGGGGTGACATTTGAAAGAGTTTCTTTTCACTATCCTCATAGCAGTCGTCCCTTACTGGAAGAGATTAATTTAACGATTCCGGCGGGAGAAACCGTGGCGTTGGTGGGAGAAAATGGAGCGGGTAAAACCACGTTAATTAAATTATTATGTCGGCTTTACGATCCGACGGGCGGACGAGTTACAATTGATGGGATTGATTTGCGGGAATTGAATGCGACAGAGTGGCGACGGGAAATTAGTGTGGTGTTTCAAGATTACGTGCGTTACAATTTGACGGTGAGGGAGAATATTGGGTTTGGAAATATTGGGAATTTGAGTGAGGAAGAAGATATTATCAAAGCGGCGCAAAAAGCCGGGGTAGATAAAGCGATCGCTAAACTTCCAAAAGGCTACGAGACGACGTTAGGCACGCAATTTGACGAAGGGGAAGAATTGAGCGTGGGGGAGTGGCAAAAAGTAGCGATCGCCCGGGCTTTTTTGCGATCGGCTCAAATTCTGGTTCTCGACGAACCCACAAGTGCTTTAGATGCGCGATCGGAATCGGAAGTTTTCGAGCAATTTCGCCAACTGATTCAAGGCAAAACGGCAATTTTGATTAGCCATCGTCTGTCAACGGTAAAGATGGTCGATCGCATTTTTGTCTTAGAAAAAGGTAGGATTGTAGAAAGTGGTTCTCACGAAGAATTGTTAAGTCTCGGTGGGACTTACGCGCGATTGTTTGCCATGCAAGCCAAACATTACCAATAAAATTAAAAAAATGCAACTTGAAAGCGATTAATTTGTAATTAAAAATTTTTAATGAACTAAAAACTTTTAATATCGTCAAGAATAGCATCGCAAATTTGCGGCAGTTTCGTCAGTTCATCGGGGCGATCGACTTTTCGCAGGGGGACCGTAGCTGCCAAACGTCCCAAAAAAATAAATTCTCGGTATTGTCTATCGCGGTCTAAGGTTAAAAAGTAGGGATAGCAATGCTCTAGTAACATCATCAAACCAATTTTACTGGGAATTGGCGCGATCGCCGGAGTTGCTAACTCTAATTGGCGCGGTTCTAAGATATAAACAGCCGCAAGACTTGCCGGTTGCGCCTGAAACCGCCACTGGACGGCAGCATTCTCCGCATCCAACTCCACATAGCGTTTATCGATTTGCCTCATCACCCTGGATAAACCGACCTCTGACCCGTAGACGGCGTTAACGGCATTCGGCCACAAGCGCAGACGGGGATATCCGGGTTGAACGAGAAATGAGTTGTCCTTCTCGGTGAGGACTGCTACATCGTCGGCCAGAATGGGACATCCGCGTTTGGCAAAAGCGGCGGCAGTGGTGGATTTTCCCGCCCCTTTAGCGCCGATTAAGGCGATCGCCTGGGTTCCTCCCCTTTTTTTTATCCCCCCCCCGCCCCCCTTTATCCCCCCCCGCCCCCCTTTATCCCCCCCCCCGCCCCCCTTTGAAAGGGGGGAGCCAGGGTCATAATTTTTTGTTGTCCGGGGGGAGCCAGGGGTTCCCACGGCGATCGCACTGGAATGCAGGCAAACTGTCCCCCGCAAGCGCAACGCAGAACCCAATACTGCACCGAGTAAGATGGCGGTGACTTCTGGTAATGGCAAGTTGGTTCGGGCAGAAATTTTTTGGCGCGAGGGGGAAATTTGGAACTCGACCATTCCGTTGCCGCCATAGGAAAGTTCGTAAGTACCGTCGGTTTTTTGCTCTCTGTTTATTTGCCAGCCAGTAGCAGGTTGGGGCGATACAACCGGGCCGGTTTCTGTTAATTCAAATTCGATATCTGTTGGGGCGGGCGAGATGGCTATTAGACCGGGCAGTTGCCGGTTGCTGCTTAGGGTAATGCCGTAAATTTGATAGAAAAACATTTGGTTCAAGGTTGAATTAAAATTTGCTTTAAATTATTAAATAATTTTACTATTGCACTGCAATAGATAGTTAGGACATTCTCGACCGACAGAATCTCTCTTTGTGTCCTCTGTGTCTCTGTGGTTTCGATCCCCCCGGCCCCTTATCCCCTCTAACCCCCTTTTTTATCCCCCCCTTTGGTAATCCCCCCCTAACCCCCCTTTGAAAGGGGGGAGACATTGGTAATCCCCCCCTAACCCCCCTTTGAAAGGGGGGAGACAGAGGAATAAATACGCAAGTTGTCCGGGGGGGGACAGAGGATCGCTTTCGGTTCAAATATAGTTCATCATTAGTAGGGTGGGCAAATGATATCCGAAGCCGGAATTTTTCGGGATTACATAATTTTGCCCACCTTAGACTTAAGTTGTTAGGTGCGTTACGGCGCTGAATTTTAACATTTAGGTTAATGTCAAATAATTGCACAGCGCAAAGACGCACCCTACCGCTTATGTCATTAGGTGGTGCGTTACGGCGCTGAATTTTAACATTTAGGTTAATGTCAAATAATTGAACAGCGCTTAACACACCCTACCGCTCTCTTCGATTAGTTCGATGAATTGGAAGGTAAAAAGCTTTGGAGGAGGGGGACTTCCTCTACACTTTTAAGCCGCCAGCGGTGTTCCCGAGTCATTTCCATGAAAGCCGGAGTGGGCATGGTAATACTGATACTCAAGTTACTCAAAGGGAGTTCATGGCTACTGCCATTTGGAAAAGGAATTTCAGCGACATAACTATTGTCGTTGCTATCGCTTGTTTTCTGATTGGCTTTACCATTCAGCGTAAAGTCGTTGCCTTCTTTGTCCTTGTAGTTTATGGAAACTTCATCTAAAATAGACTGGCTGTCTATCTTAAAACCATTGTTGGTCTTTTCAAAGGAAATACTGCGAGTTAAAGCAACTTTTCCAATAAACAACGTACCAACGTAAGATAGAAGTTTACGGGTGGGAGGGTTTCCCAAAGCTTCGCTGTCTTCTTGACCGGGGACAATGCTCATTTCTCCACTACCAAAATCCTTGAGATCGGAAGTGGCATCATAAGTTTGTCCATACTCTATAGGCTGAATCATGGTACTCAGGACACCATCATTGCTAGTCAAAGAATAAGAAATGACTGATTCACCACTATCGAAGTTGGCCGCGTGAGTGGAACCCTTTTCCCGGTCATATATCCACGTCACATCCCCAAATTTTACATTGGGAGGTTTATTGTCAGGATTGTTAAGTGACTCCATTTCACCGATCTTAGTCATAATGGCTCCCCCAATTTTGGCAACCTTCGTAATTACTGAGAAAAAACTCATACGTCCTCATGGAACGGTTATATGTTCAAACTCTATAGAGAGTTGTAGTTTGTAACTTTCGTCGTTTATATCGTCTATATACTTAAGACGATTATCGAAATCTGCCGCCATAAAGATGTAAATCGCAGAATCATAGAGTTATCTTTGGCGTATAGATTTGGCTATACCTCGAAGTCAATCTTTATTTTTCGAGTTAGAGGCATTGTTTCCCTACGTCCTCGATTAACAAAACGTTAACGCACCCAAAAATCCAAAGGGTAAATACCATAATACATGCAGGGAAAAATCAGTGAAATTTGGAAATCCGTCAAAGCCAGTTGCAACAATCGTGGTAAAAGTTACTTCATTGATTTTCCCATGCTGGTACAGTTTGGGTGGCGAGTAGGGAAGTTTTGCCTCCGGTTCCCCTTCGTTTTCGATGGTGATTTTGTCCGGTTGATTCGTTGAGTCAGACATGATTAATTCCTCTCTTTTTTGGAAATTAAATGAATAGTCGATTGGGAGGGAGCGATCTTCGGGGAAGAAATCGCGCCTCTATAAATAAGACGTTTTACCTGCCCCGTTTGTGAATTTTTCCAGCCAGAGATTTTTTCACTGGCGCGGGCATAACAAAGGGGGAAAAATTGCGCCTCTATAAATAAGACGTTTTCACTGCCCCGTTTGTGAATTTTTTCTGGAAATGGGAGTTGTACGGTTCGCCCCTAGCTCTTATCCCCCCCTAGCCCCCCCTTTGAAAGGGGGGGGACATGAAAGGGGAGGGACATGAAAGGGGGGGACATGAAAGGGGGGAGCCAGAGGAATAATTTTTGTTGTACTCCACTCATAGGGGGCAGTGGACGGTGAGAGAAAAGCCCCGGAGGAAAATTATTTGGCAGGAGGGACTGTGCCGCAAGTGCCGCAATGTCTAAAATTGCGGGGGAATTGCCCCTGCTATTTTTCATTGGAATCTCGCTCTGGCATCCGCCGCTATCCATCCAAACTCGCCAGTATCGTTGAAAAAGTTTTAGCATTTCTGGGATTAAGACGGAGGTGGCGGGAGTTAGGCGATCGCATCCCCGACAGAGATATTCCTCAATAGCCCCCCTTCCCAAGGGGGGTTGGGGGGATAAAACCTCTTGAGCCCCCCTTCCAAAGGGGGGTTGGGGGGATAAAACCTCTTTAGCCCCCCTTCCCAAGGGGGGTTGGGGGGATAAAACCTCAATAGCCCC
>NZ_JAYFEQ010000513.1:0-251 GCF_055795085.1 Phormidium sp. CCY1219
CCTTAATTCCACTTTATGCCAATTTCCCGGATTTGTCAATCAATCAGTTAGGCCACCAATTTTCCACCCCACAATTAGACCCGTAGGGTGGGCAACGAGTTGCCCACCCTACCCGTGAGTTTGGTGCGTAAGGTCCGAGAATCGGAAAGACCGATAGGGAAGTCGCGCCCCGGAGCCACCCACCCCCAGGGACAGGGAAACTTCATATTTTTTTTAAGATTCGGCGGCATTAAATGAGCAAGGGGTGCTAT
>NZ_JAYFEQ010000514.1:0-215 GCF_055795085.1 Phormidium sp. CCY1219
CCTTAATTCCACTTTATGCCAATTTCCCGGATTTGTCAATCAATCAGTTAGGCCACCAATTTTCCACCCCACAATTACACCTGTTGGGTGCGTAAGGTCCGAGAATCGGAAAGACCGATAGGGAAGTCGCGCCCCGGTGCCACCCACCCCCAGGGACAGGGAAACTTCATATTTTTTTTAAGATTCGGCGGCATTAAATGAGCAAGGGGTGCTAT
>NZ_JAYFEQ010000515.1:0-12977 GCF_055795085.1 Phormidium sp. CCY1219
ATAAGAACCGGAAATCCCGAGTATTTGTGCTGCTTGAGTAGATCCTACTAGTATCATTGAAATGAACCATTGCGATACGGTTGTGTTTCAATATATAGCAGTGTTTGGCGAATTTGTCTAGTCCCCAAACACAAATCTTTACATTAGCAGCGCCCCCAACCTCCCATGAGTAGAATTACTCTGTCTATAGGAATTTTGACAAAGGGAGATTTTTCTCCCATTTCCTCCACTCCTAACTCATGGCAATAAAGCGCCCCCACTTTAGATGAGTAGAATTACTCTGTCTATCGGAATCTTGACAAAGGGGGACTTTTTCTCCCATTTCCCCCACTCCTACTCATGGCAATAAAAAATCAGGACACGGCAATGCCGTGTCCTAAAAACCAGAGATTTTTCCCACAATTTGTAGCCGTGTTGGTTTAAGTTTATGCAGGATAAATCTACTTAATAAGTTGGTGCTAGCAGATAAAAAATTGCCCTCTATTGACAAAATAACCTTGGAAAAGCCATTGAATTGAAATCGACTAAACCACGGCAGATTGTTTGGATTGCGAGCCTTGGGAACCGGAATTTTGAGCGTCTTTGGGTTGGGAAAGGGGCAATTTAACCGTAAAGGTGCTGCCTTCACCGGGGGTAGAGGAAAAGGTCATTTCACCGTGATGGGTTTCGGTGATAATTTTATGGGAAATGGATAATCCCAAACCCGTGCCTACACCCATCGGTTTGGTGGTAAAAAACGGTTCAAAAATGCGGGATTGGATTTCGGGGTCAATGCCCGGGCCATTGTCGGAAATGTAAATGGCGATCGCATTGTCATCCACTTTTTCCGTTTTCACGGTGATTTTATTTTTCTCACCTCTTTTTTCCGAGGAATTTTCGGCTTTTTCGAGCAGGGCATCAATCGCATTATTGAGCAGATTCATAAACACCTGATTGAGCTGATTGATGTAGCACTCCACTTTGGGAATCCCGGCAAATTCCCGCTCTACTTCAACATTTTGTTTGGTGCGGTTATTGAGTAATACCAAGGTATTTTCGAGACCTTCTTCTAAGGATGCCTCTTTCATATCTGGTTCGTCCAGACGATAGAAATGTCGCAGGGTGAGAACCAAATCGCGAATCCGTTCTGCGCCGACTTTCATCGACCCCATAATCCGAGGCAAATCTTCCAAGATGTAATCGAGTTCTACTTCCTCGATGGTATCTTCTACGGATTCCTCAGGATTGGGATAAGCATCTTGGAACGCTTCGATAACGCTACACAAGTCTTCTACATGCTCGTCCACATAGGGTAAATTGCCGTAAATGAAGTTAATGGGATTATTAATTTCGTGGGAAATCCCGGATATCATTTGACCCAGCATGGTCATTTTTTCCATTTGCACCATGTGATTTTTCAGTCGGTGCAATTCGCTTAAGCTGTCTTGCAGTTGCTCCTCTTTACTTTCGAGATTTTGGGTCAGTTCGACAACTTTTTGTTCGAGTTCTGCATTGCGCTGTTCGAGTTGTTTGACTAAATCAGACATGTTTTCCCCCTAATCTTGAATAAATTATAGCTAAATTAATGCCCGGACTCAAAAAAAAATGGTCAGGGAATGGGTAACTCTATGGACATTTTATCTGCCTCGGTGTAAGTTTATCTCGGGAGTTTAATGCCCGATCGCCTCTGAGGGAATGGGCGGTGGGTAGGGGCGCGATCGCCGCATCGAGTAGGGAAAAAGGTTTGAACCGTACCGCAAGCGGGCTTACGCCTGAACGATTTGCCGATTCTGAGTTGCGTGGCGCTGATAATATTCCGGAATTCCCCCAGAAATAACATAACAGCAGAACAGACCCGGCATATTGCCGAGTCTCTTTCCACTGTATCGAGAAATCAAAAATTTGCAACAGGCGCGGGCGCAGAGGCGATCGCGCGGACAAAGGGTCAGGAGAATCACGTCCCTGGTGAAGCATAACCGATAGGGCATCTAAATCTCAATTCTAGACGCTTCATCATTTATCCTTCCCGTCCTTGTCCTCGCATCTGAGAGCGATCGCCCAATTTTTCCCTAAATGTTCGCCTTAAACTCGACGATTCGGGGGTTCATCCAGGCGCGAATAAGATCCTTTCCCCACATTGCGAACGTTCACCACTTTACTAAGTAAATCAAACCAAAACGATGCCCCCATCGAGATGGCAATCCCACTAATCAACCACCCGACAATTCGCTTCAAATAAGGAATTCCCCATCCTTTCTGCGCGATCGCCTGCTGTCGCAAGTTCGCTTGATTCCAACCAATCGGAAGGGAAACATCTTCTAACGATTGTTTGACTTGCGTTTTCACCTGCTCTAACTCTTGCGCGGCGATGGTGGGATTTTGTCGCACCAGTGATTCGGCATTCATGGTGACAGTTCCTCGAACAATCGGGTCTTTCGACAAACTATTGATAATATGTAACGTATCGGAATTGGCAGAAATCGCCACCAAAAATCCCACTAAAATCGCCACCCCTCGGGCATTGCGCCGATAAACCCCTGAAGCGCGTTCCATCGACCCATTAAACCAGGTTTCAATTTCTTGCTGAAAGCTATTAATTTCATCCCCCACCCCATCGCTTTTACTTTGAGCGCGTTTCGCCAACACCGACAAACTTTCTTTTAGGGAATCGGGCAACAATTCTTTTGCCTTTTCCAACTCTTTAAACGTCGCTTCAATTTGCTGATAAACCGGACTATCTTTATCCTCAAATATCTTTTGCAATTCCCCATACACTTCGCGATAGCTGGAAATACTGTCCACCACATCGCTGGGGCGCGGCTTTAAGTTTTTCAGCAATACCTGTTTGCCCGCTTCTCCGTAAACCTGCTTCCGGATTCCCTGGATTCGCCTTAACAAAGATGCTGCCGAATCGGGCAGTTGACCGGCTTGCGCCAAGGCTACTTCTAACTCTTCCACAAATAAAACCAGCCGTTCTTCCATCAAGTCCACAAACATCGACAAGGTAATTTCTTCCTTGGCATACTCCAGAACCAATTGGTCTAACGCTTGTCCGCAAGCAGTCAGCTCTTCCTGGAATATTTGGTATTCATTTTCGCTTAATTTTGCACTTTTACCCAAAACAATCAGGTCTTTTAATTGCCCTTGTTTGAAATCTTCAATGCGCCCGATACTCAAAACATGGGACAATCCGCGAATTCCTAACTTATCCATCAGGGTAACGGCAAAAAAGTCCGGCGGAATGTAAGAAGGGCCGCTTTTTTCCGACCCAAAGGTGTTTTCGCTTTTGGTCAATTTTTGATAAGCGGCGAATAAGGTCTGACCGACCTGCCGAATCCCGCGCGCTAAAACCCCTTTCGCCTCTTGATTCAGGTCTTTAATCAACGGATGATTGTACAGTTCGTTCGCCAGTTGTCGCGCTTCGCGGGTTTGCTTCGATTCTTCTTTGCCCCCTAGCAGCACTTCAATCGATTTTTTTAAGTGTTCGGCTCTCCACTGCAGTACCGTGGTGATGAGTTCCTGAATTTCTGACGCCAGCAAACTCAAAATAAGATACACGAAAATTAAGCCGATCGCGATATCTAAAACAAAAGGAATGTTCATCGGGTGAAAACTCCATTAAGTGATTGGGTAGATGCGGGGAAAATATTCCCACACCACTCAAAGAATATCTCTTCCGCACCGGAAAAAGGGGGAAACGGTAGGACACTCTCTCAACAGAACACAAGCCAGCAAGGCGCGCCATTCGTCGAGGGCGAGAATTTGTCGGTGCATCGCTACGATACCCGTACGCGAACGCAACCGTGGAAAACTCAAACAAATCACTATCTGGAAGCGTCACCCTCACCAGGCGATCGCCCCTTTAATGCAAGAAACTCGCCCCTCCAGTTGGCGCTTGGATCCCAATGCAGCCGATGTGCCAATCCGGAGGGGCGATCGCCGCGAAACACCGGAAAAGCGCGAACCCAATCGGCAAAGGTTAACAATGGAATTTACGATAGTTGTCAGTAGGGAACCCTAAGCATAGAAAAAGCAGCATCTTGGTTTTCACCGCATGACCCTTGCAAACCCCATCGTTCACCCCATAGAAACCCTATAATGTATCGCGAAATTTTTACCCTGTACGAATCGAACGAGCAATCTCGTCGCACCCGCCATCGACTGGAACAAATTTGGGTGCTGATCCTGCTGTTGGCGGCGATCGCCCTTTACCAAATGAACCTCGGGGATCTGCCCTTGCGCGACTGGGATGAAGGAATTGTCGCTCAAGTGGCGCGCGAGATTTATCGCGGCGATTTCAATTGGCTTTATCCCACCCAAGGGGGCGAACCGTATTTCAATAAACCGCCCCTGATGCATTTGTCGATCGCGATCGCCTATGCGTTTGGGGGGGTGAATGAGTGGACCACGCGCTTACCGGGTGCCATGCTGACGGCGCTATCGGTTCCTTTACTCTATGGTGTGGGGCGCGAGGTTTTTCGCCTGCGCGGTCCGGCGATTTTTGCGGCCCTGATTTATCTGACCCTGTTACCGGTGGTGCGTCACGGGCGGTTGGCGATGTTGGATGGACCGCTATTGTGTTTTTTCTTGCTGACCCTGTGGTGTTTGCTGCGATCGCGCCGGGATTTGCGCTGGGCGTTGGGGGTGGGGATTGGTTTCGGATTGATGTGCTTGACCAAAGGGGTTATTGGGGTGTTGCTGGTGGCGATCGCGGCGATTTTTATCGCCTGGGATACCCCGCGCTTGCTCACCAGTTGGTATCTGTGGAATGGCTTTTTTCTCGGTAGCGCGCCGGTGGTGTTCTGGTATGTGGCGCAATGGCTGCACTATGGCGATCGCTTTGTTGCTTCCCACTTTTTCGCTCAGTCTTTCCAGCGCCTTTGGGCACCGGTGGAAAATAATTCCGGTCCGCCGTGGTATTATGTTTTAGAAGTATTAAAATATGCTTGGCCTTGGTTGCTGTTTTTGCCCCAAGGGTTGCGATCGGCTTGGGAAAATCGCACCATGAGTTGGGCGAAGTTAGTGCTGGTTTGGTCTGGGGTGTATTTTGCGGTGATTTCCCTGATGGGGACTAAATTGCCCTGGTATGTTTTGCCCCTCTATCCGGCGATCGCTCTGGCATGTGGGGCGAAATTGGCGGAAGTTTGGCAAGGGGAAAAACATTCCGACCCCTTCACTCGTTCTGCGCTTTATCCCTCCGCTTGGATCGCGATTTTGGGTCTGCTGTCCCTGGGATGCTGGCTGGCCAGTTTTTATTTTGGGCTGCTCGAACCCACCGCTGGGGTTTATCTCCCGATGATGTTAATTGCGGTGGCGCTAACGTTAAGTGTGGCGGCGTTTTTAGTCGATCGCCAAGACCGCCAATTTATTTTGATTTTGTTTTGGGGAATGTATGTTTCTGTGTGTTTGTTTGTCAGTTCCCCCCATTGGATTTGGGAACTGAATGAGGATTATCCGGTCAAACCCGTGGCGGAAATGCTGCGCCAATATACGCCAGCGGGGGCGAGGATTTACACCTCGCATCCCTATCATCGCCCGTCCCTGAATTTTTATAGCGATCGCCAAGTGATTCCCGGCGATCGCTCTCAATTGCAACAATATTGGATCGACGACCCTCAGCCCTATTTACTTTTAGAGCAATCCACGTTCAAACGGTTAGGTTTAAATGCGGTAAATACCCTGACGGAAACTGACGATTGGATACTGGTTTCGCGTCAGTAATCCTCAAACCTTATCGCCCCACAGCCTTGCGCTAGGGGGCGCTTTTTTTATATTTAATTTGCCCCGATTTATGGTTGAAGAGGCACTGATGAATCCTCTCTACGGAGAGTCTTCTGGCGACTCGATCGCCTCGTTGACTCCTTCGATAAATCCTTCTACCGGGTTGTTTTCTGGGGTCCATCCTTCTAAGGTGGCAAATGTCAGGCTCGCTACCAAAATGCCGGCTAAAATTGCCCACAGGGAAGGAGGTTTTCCCAGTCCCACATCTCGCAAAATCCGAGCGGCGGGGCGACTCTGACGCCGTAACAAACGCGCCACGGACAGTTGTTTCAAACTGAAGGGGTCTCTGACGTAATGACCGCTCCAACTGATCACTAACCGAGCTTGACAATGTGGGCATGTATAAAGTCCGCCGAACATCTCGCCCGGATGGATATGTCCGGTGCGATTGCATATGGGGCAAGTGACAGAGTTACTATCAAAAATATGAGCGTTCATGCGACTTTCCCGCTTTTCCCTAAACCGTAATTTACTTCATTTCAATTTCACAACACCAGTGGCGTCGTTGAGTTTTTTGCCTAGCTTAGCGCTGACAGTTGTCATCACTCCTGTGTATTTGCTCTAATTTTTGGATTCTCCTCGGTTTTCCCAGTGCTGGATCCGGCGGTGGAAAGCTGGGGGCTGGTGCCGATTCTTTCCCCTCGCTGCGATGCTTGACTCGGGAGGCGGAACCCATCCTCGTTTCTGCGCTAGCATGGCGCGATCGCCCTTGCGGCGCGATTCGTTCTCGATTGCGGGTGTATTTAATCACCCTAGGGGATGAGGAAGATGAAAGAACTGCCCCGCAGGGCTGGACAACATCCTATTTTCTAGTTTAGTGCTCTTTGATTCCGGGTGAAAATCCGAGTTCCCCAGACTCATTTATCGGAGAATGACAAAAACAAGGCTGCAATGCACCTTGAACTATCAGGGATCGAGAAATAAGCCGAATTTAGGCGGGTTCTAACCATTCGTTACCTTTAACGTTTCTTCATAGAAATCCGGGGCTGCGTGAGGGGAGTGACCCCCCATTGCCTCTGCGTCCTCCGATAGATCTACTGCGAAGGAAACTCCCATTCCTGCAAAATTTCTAAACCTTCGAGAGAAGTAAAATTATAGTGCAGGGGGGTTAGGGTAATGTAGTTTTTGCGAATCGCTTCTACGTCTGTAGGTATATTTGCGTTTAATTGCGGATCGAGGGTTTGTTCTACCTCCTCGAGCACTTCCCCTGCTAACCAATAATAGGTTTTACCTCGCGGATCGGTTCGCTTCTGAAAAATATCCACGTAGCGCCGCACTCCCTGACGGGTTAGGGCAACGCCGACAATCTCTTCGGTGGGAACCCCGGGAACGTTGACGTTGAACAGCATTGGCTTGGGTAAGGGATGGGCTTTCAACAGCTCTACCATCTTTACGGCAAAGTTGGCGGCAGGTTGAAAGTCTTTGATTTCATAGCTGGCAAGACTGAAAGCAAGGCTGGGAATTCCTTCGATAAACCCTTCCATTGCGGCGGAAACAGTGCCAGAATAAAGGATGTCCGTGCCTAAGTTCTGCCCTTGATTGATGCCGGCAATTACCAAGTCTGGGGGAGTGTCGAGTAATGCCCACAAGGCAAGCTTGACGCAATCAGCAGGGGTCCCGGAACAGGCCCAGGCGCGGATGCCCTCGGGAAACATGGACTCTACCACTTCGGCGCGGATGGGACTGTGCATGGTTAACCCATGTCCGGTGGCTGAACGTTCGCGATCGGGACAAACCACAAAAACTTGATGACCCGCTTTTGCTAGGGCGCTGGCTAAGCTGAGAATTCCTGGGGCATAAATGCCGTCGTCATTGCTAAGTAATAGTTTCATTAACCAATTGCAGGGGGCGAACAGCAGTGATTGTTTTCAAGGGACGATTCGGCGTACCGATCGCCGTTGGGGTGGCTCCGCCCTTGGCGGGGTTGCCTCAATGGTGCGGTGCGTTCTTTGCGAGCCTACGCGCTTTTGCATCTGCACCGCAATCCTTTCTTTCCCTTCTGCGACACCGTTTATTCAATCTTATAATCCAAGGGTTCGCAAAATTCTTCGATGCCGGTTTCGACTACAAAAATAATCACCGGGGCGACTAATTTTGGCGGACAAAGACGCGCTTCGCTTAATGCTTCCATGCCCGCATCGAATTTTCCCTGGTTTAACTGTTCTCTGACTTGTGCTTTGCACAATGCGGCGCGACAGCGCTTTGCTAGCCCTTCTAACCACCGTTCTGAGGTGTTCGGTTCTTGCCCCGCCTGAATCGCTAGCCCAATGGCCGCATCTTCCATATCTCCTTCACAATCCTCGATCGCGTCGAGGGCTTCGAGCGCTTGGGGATAATTAGCGAGTTCGGTCCGATAGTGGGCAATTTTTGCAAAGGAAAGGACGATAGTCATCGGGTTGGGTTTGCCACTCAATTTAGGATTACAACAAGCCGCCGCCTTTACCACTCTCGAGGTCGGAGATGGGCAAATTTGGCCGCGTCACCTTGGCGATCGGGCTAATTTAACCCGCGACGCGATCGCATTATAACCAAAATACTCCCTCGTTTCTCACCCGGTTCATTTTATTTTCTCTGCTTGCCTCTCCATTCTCTTCCCCTTCGGTTTCTAATCCCCTCCATTCCTCTGTGCAAAACTGCCAAAAATTACCCCCCAATTCTGCTAACAAATCATCCCACTACGCGATCGGCTCTACCCCCAACAAACCCCACCGCTTTTTTCCCCTAGCCTCAACCACCCAGCCAATTGAAAGCCTCACCCACCCGCTGCATCAAACCCAGCCTGTACGCAACGCCTAAATTGCCAAAAAAATATTAAAAACCTGCAATATATTGAAAAACCAAAATTATTGCCGATTTTGCCTCGTTCCGAGAAAGCGGGCGATGGGACTCGAACCCACGACATCAAGCTTGGGAAGCTTGCGTTCTACCACTGAACTACGCCCGCATTTTGACCTGCGCTTACCCTAGGGCAAGCGAGCCTGTTTCGAGAATAATTAATTATCATAAACCCTTTCGGCGGCGGTTGTCAAGGGGTGTTTTAAATTTTTTGGTCATTGGTCATTAGTCATTTGTCCTTTGTCCTTGGTTTGGCGACCTAGGGTAGGGTGCGTCACCCCCGCCAGCCGATCGCGCACATCGGCCAATTTTCTGCGGGGGTGACGCACCGCTTCTCATCAAACCCCATAAAAAGCCAGGGTAAGAGCATCTCAATTAGGCTTGACACAAGGAGCTCAGAATCTTTATCATGTAGTCATTGGAACTGCCCATACTTTTCGGGTTTCAACCTGATGATGCCCCTTTTCCGTCCATCATAACTTACATTAAATCCATTAAATTGGTTGGCTCTTGCGGTTTCAAAGCTGTTTTTTACTTGATGATAAAGCTGAGGGTGATTTCTCTTTAGAGTGACTACATAATTAGCCTTTTTTTGACGAATTAACCTGAGGATTTCGGGTTGAGCGCCTATCGCATCCATCGTAACCTGGCCCCAGTTATGTCAATTACTTCTAACAAAGCTGGAATGGCTGTGATTTTATTTGAATGGTCTTTAACTTTGACTTGTCCTAGCACCAGACGATTTTCACTGGCTCAGGCCGTGACTAAGTGTAGGTTTTTCAATCCCTTTTCTCTATCGTAAGAACCTCGGAGGGTTTTTCCATCAATCGGAATAGTCCTAGGAGAGCCTAAACCTAGGATGTGGTGAATAAAATCAGTTAATATTTTTTCAAACCCTTGAGGGTTGAGTCTCTCAAAAACTCTCCGAAATGTATCATCGCTTGGGATGCCATTAGGTAATTTTAAAAATTCTTTTAACCAAGTCAGCTTACTGATTCCATAATTTTCCATATCCTCCCATCCATTGCCTCCACTAATAGTAGACAAGAGAGCAATGACCAGAATATCTTTGAGTAAGTGTAGTTTGGTTCGCTCCGCTCTCGGGTCTGGTATATCATCAAAACAAGTGGACAAATTTGTTTTTAGTTCTGGGATAGTTAAAGGTTGTGGTGAAACTTGAGATTGAGCCTTTTTGTCGGGTTTTCGAGAAGCAAATCCTTTCGTCATTAACTTGTCCTCATTTTAATTTTTGAGCTTTTTAGGCATTATAGAAATGACACCGCGTCAATGGTATTTACCATATCTGCTAAGTTTTGTCTGTTACGTTTTCATCTAAATTAGATGAGCTTCCCCTGGCTTTTGCCGACAAGGTGAGATGCCCCCAATTGAATGCCAGTACCCACAATCGTTAACGAACCGCGTTGCAAAAAATACCTCCCTGACGTTTCTATTTGTTGTTTACAATACCAGCTTTTGCTGCGATTACAGTTCGGATATTCTCCAAGTGAAAGCTGCGTTATCAAGCTTTACGATAAGCGGCAAAATTTGACAGCAAACCCGCCCCCACAGAGGCGGCAAAAATAGGATGGTCGGGGTGGCTTTTTTGATGAACTTGTGCCATGAACCATCCGATCGCATAAACCCGCCCCCGCCCGATTGTGGAAGTTCGCGGGATAGGGGTTCAAAAGCGCGAGGGGGGTCTAAAAACCACTAGCGGGATGAACACAGAGTTTTGCACCCCCTGGGGATTGGGGTGTGTATCCCCAGTTACATTTTCCCCCTGAGTGGTGTGGGGGCACAGACAACGGCGGAAAATTCGGATAAACTAGCAGAGGATTATTATCAGATCGCAACTTATGTTGGGAGAATCGAACAGTCTAGACTTTGCGTTTGCGCCAGTTGTGGGAAAATTCGTCACCGAGGACACTCAAACCTGGGTAAGGGGCGATCGCGTCGCCCCGGAAGGCATCCCCTTGGCGATCGCCGCCGGGAAAGCGCTGACAGAATTTTTGCAATTCGTGCAGCTTGAATTAGAAGATGCAGACTTGGATGAAACCGAGGTGCAGCACTACGCAGAACCCCTGGAGCAGTTTTTACAACAGCCCGAGGTCAAAAACCAATTGTGGAGTGCCTTTAAAAAAGACAGCCCGCCCCTGGAAGGAAACCTCCTAGGTCAAACCTGGAGAGAACGGAAATTAACCCCCTTACCCGGGGAATTTTCCTGGTCTGATGTAGCCCGAGGATACTGGAATAAAATCAAAGCCTTTCGGGATGCCAAAGAACTGGTCGATCGCTTAGAACAGCCCGAGCGTTCCGACAGCATAACCCGCGACACCTTAAAAACACAACTATTCGGCCAACATTTTTTCCAAGAATCCTGGCGCGATTTGCTGGTAGAAATTGCCCGCCAGGTCGAGGCAGAAATCGCCGGAGAAATCATCGAACACTTAATAGAAATAGACGGAGAACCCTATAACTTTGCCAACTTATTTTTAGCTGCAGATTGCCTGTTGGGGTTAAAAAACCGCGAAGCGATCGCCACAAGTGCGGAGAAACTGCGCGATCGGCTAGAAACCCTCACCCAACACAAAGAAGTAGACGATCTGATATTAATCCGCCTAAAAGCCGTAGGCACGATCGCGCAAACCTGGAAACAAGACCCAAAAACCCAACCCTGGCTGAAACGACTATCCCAGTCAAAAGTAGCCGATACCATCCGGATGACAGCGGTGGATGAATTAGCCCAATCGTGGAAAGACGCGCCGAATATCCGAGGGTGGCTAAAAAGCCTTGCCCAACAGGAGGGGTCAGAAATCACCCGCACCAGTGCGGTGCGAGGATTAGCCACCTATTCCAAAGGCGATCCGGACACCTTACCGATGCTGAAAGCCTTAGCCCAAGGCGACCCCTATTGGCTGGTGCGCGAAACCGCCTTGCAGGAACTGGCCAAAGGCTGGAAGGACGATCCCGAGACCTTCAGCCTGCTGCAAACCCTGGCGCGATCCGATCGCGATCCAGACGTGAGAGAAGCAGCCATCGAAGCTATCGCACAACAGTGGCGCGATCGCGGCGAAAGCTTCACCATAGTGAGAACGGCTGCCGAATCCGACGAAGACCACAATGTGAGAACTGCCGCCTTACAACAACTGGCGATCGGCTGGTTCGACGACCCAGAAATCCTGGACTGGCTGAGAAATCGCGCCATTGCCGACGAGAAATGGCAAGTGAGAATCGCCGCCTTGCAACAACTGGCCACCGGCTGGTTTGACGACCCAGAAATAGTAGAGTGGATTCGCAGCCGCATCGTCTCCGACGAAGATTGGCAAGTAAGAATCGCCGCCCTCCAACTGGCCGCCGGCTGGTTTGAAGATCCGAAAACCCTGCCCGTATTGAAAACCGTCGCCGCCACCGATCGCGATCGCCACGTGCGAGAAGCCGCCGTAGAAGAACTGGCGAGAAGCTGGCAAACCGACCTGGACATCCTCCCCCTGCTGAAAGCCCGCGCCACGGAAGACCCCGATTGGCAAGTGCGCGTCGCCGCCTTGCAACAGCTCGCCTCCCGCTGGTACGACGACCCCGAGACCCTCGCCATCCTGAAAACCCGCATTACCTCCGACGAAGTATCCGATGTCCGAATTGCCGCCTTGCAAGAACTCGCCGCCGGCTGGTTTGAAGACCTCGACACCCTCGCCATTCTGAAAAATCGCGCCACTAGCGATGAAAATTGGGACGTGCGAATCACCGCCGTGCGAGAACTCGCCACCAGTTGGAAAGAAGACCCCGAGACCCTCGCCATCCTGAAAACCCGCGCCAACACCGATGACAATTGGGCCGTGCGACTGGCGGCGATGCTCGAACTGGCGAAAGGGTGGTTTTCCGACCCCGAGGCGGTGGCGATCCTCAAACGGCGCGCCGGTGAGGATGAAGATTCCTTCGTCCGCCACTCGGCGGTGCAAGAATTGGGCAAAGGAGAATTAGCCGAACCCAATCTGTTCGAATTCTTGCGCGATCGCGCCCTCCACGATCCGTTTGTCCCCCAAGAAGATGGGGCAATCAATCCCCGCCAAACCGCCCTAGAAGCGATCGCCCGCCAGTATGGCGAACGCCGGGAAACCCAATCCTTACTGCGCGATCGCAGTGCCCGCGACCCGGATCCAAAAGTGCGATCGTTTGCCCAACAGCAACAGGAAAGCTCCTCCTGAACCCGTAGGGTGGGCAACCCCTTGCCCACCCTACCCGTGACGGTGGTACTTGATACTCCCTACGGATAAATCCGAGAGATTCTTAAAGAGTCCAAAGTCGGAGTTTTAAAGGCGCTTTTCCCCACACCCCTACTGACTCCATTGAGATTGAACCCCAATTTTGCCGCTACTTTTCTCAAA
>NZ_JAYFEQ010000516.1:0-248 GCF_055795085.1 Phormidium sp. CCY1219
TCTCGTGCTATCTCTAACGATTGCAGGAAGTATTGCTCTGCTTCGGCGTATTCTCCCAGATTCTGGTAAACTTCTCCTAGGTTGTTGAGGGCGTTGCCTTCCCCCGCTTTGTCGCCGATCGCCCGATATATTTCCAGCGCCCGTTCCCATGACTGTAATGCTTCACGAAATTGACTTTGCCCATACTGCTCAATCCCCAGTTCCAACAATCGTTCCGCTTCCTGTTGTCGCTCTTCCACCGTTTGGGC
>NZ_JAYFEQ010000517.1:0-30849 GCF_055795085.1 Phormidium sp. CCY1219
CATTTTTTATTTGAATATTTGGTCGAGAGGCTTTCCCTGTGGTAGAATGCGCGGATATCTCCATATGGTTCACCCTCTACCCCCCCCAAAAAACACGATCGAGTTCAAATGATTTACTCGTCCCCCCCCAGATTTTGATATTGACAGAAAGCATAGGCGTCGAACAACGCGCCCACCAAACTACAGGTCAGACCAATGACGAGCAACCCTTGCAAGGGGCGACCGCTGCCAAAGGTTGATAAGAATTGTAACAAATGCTTGACACCCGACTGGCCGATAGTTCTGAACCCAGGCAGATGGCCGAGCAAAGAGAATCCCGCCAAACCAAATCCGATCGGCAGACTGGGTGCGGCAAAACTGAGGAGACTGGTTAAAAGCAGCGATCGCAGAAAATTAGGCAAAATATTCATATCAAGCAACTTAGGGGGAGTAACTGTGCAACCCAAAGTCAAAAAAAAGACCCGAGTTGATTTCTACGATAGGCGCGATCGCCTAAATTGGTCAGAACTGTCACAAATATTAAGTTTTTATTAAAAAAGTTAGTTAAAATTTGTAAAGCACCGAGGTCAATACAGCGGTCCGAATCGAGATAGAAACCCGAGTGAGTAAACCCTTGCACAAATCCAGCTTGGCAATATGGAGTCAGCGACTGCTCGCGGCGATCGTGCTAGGGGGGCAAGTGATGTTTCACCTGCTCAGTGGCAAAATCCACCGTCGCAACACCTTCGAGCAGATGGCCTTTGTCGGGCCAGACTCCCTCTTTATCGCCTTAGTCACCGCCACCTTTGTCGGCATGGTCTTCACCATTCAAGTAGCGCGAGAATTTATCAACTTCGGGGCCGGAAGCGCCGTGGGCGGCGTATTAGCCCTCGCCTTATCCCGCGAACTCGCCCCGGTTCTCACCGCCGTAGTCCTCGCGGGACGAGTGGGATCCGCCTTTGCTGCGGAACTCGGCACCATGCGCGTCACCGAACAAATCGACGCCCTCTATATCCTCAAAACCGATCCCATCGATTACCTGGTCATTCCCCGGGTCCTCGCCTGCTGCGTGATGCTGCCCATTTTAACCCTCTTCTCCTTTCTCACCGGCATGGTTGGCGGACTCGTCATTGCCACCAACTTGTACACCATTTCTCAAACCATCTTTCTCGACTCCGTTCGCACCCTCCTCGGCTTTTGGGATCTCGTCAGCGCCTCGATTAAAGCCATTTGCTTCGGCGGAGTGATTGCCGTGATTGGCTGTAGCTGGGGCTTGACCACCACCGGGGGAGCCAAAGGAGTCGGACAGTCCACCACCACCGCCGTAGTCACCTCCTTGCTCGCCATCTTCATTTTCAACTTTTTTCTCTCCTGGCTGATGTTTCAAGGCGTGGGCACCGGCGTATTCTAATCCCTCGCCGCCCTTCACCCTCTAAAATAGATCCACAGATCCACAAGTACACCCGACAAACGCTTTCCCCAAAATCACCGTGACCACTACCCCTTCCACCTCAATCCGACAAACCGTTAAACTCTCGCCGAGTTACGTACTCCCTTGGGCATTCCTCATCGGTGCGGTGCCCTTGCTGGCCATTCAACCCTTGCTCAGTTTGCCGATCGCCCTGTTTGGCTTATTTCTGATGTATCAAACGGCAACCATTCGCCTGGAATTTACCCCCACCGCTCTCGACGTTTACCGCACCGAAACCTTGATTCGCCGCTTTCCTTACAAAGAATGGGAAAATTGGCGCATCTTCTGGCCCTCGGTGCCCATTTTGTTTTACTTCAAAGAAGTCAAAAGCATCCATTTTCTGCCGATTCTGTTCGATGCGAAGATGCTGCAAACCTGCTTAGAAGAACGCTGTCCCTACAAGCAGTAATCTGAACCAATCCCGGGGGGTGGGGGAGTCAATTGCACTTCCCCACCCCCATTCGCCCTCAGTCCCTCCTTCGGCTACAATGCCTCCTAGGACACTCCCACCACTGGTGCTGCCCGGGGCCGAACCCTCCCCGCCTGTCCGCCCATTGAAGATTCATTCTCTAATATCCCTTGCCCATGAATTCAGACGAAACCCAAACCCCAGAACCCAGAGAAAGCGATCGCCCCATCGACCTGGAAACCGCGATCGGCCAGGATCCTCCGGGGTCCTCGCTGACGGCGGGCGACCCTTCTGCGGTTCCCGCCCCCCCGGCGGTGGATCTGTCCGAAGATGTATGGGCAGAACCGACACCGGAGAGCGACCCTGCAGAGTCTGGCACCACCAACACTGAGGCTCCTGAACCCACGCCACCGATGGATGTGCGACTCTCCCAGGATGAATGGGCAGAACCGGCTACGGAAAGCGCACCCCCAGACACTCCGGAACCCGAACCCACCCCCGAGGAGACTCAACCTGCGGCACCTCTCAACATCCAGTCGGCGGAAACCAGCAAACCCACTGACGCGCCCCCGCCCTCAGATGCGGAAGAAAATGCCGCCACGCCAGCAGCGTTAGAAGACCTGGAAGCCGTGGGAACTGCCACTGCGGAAACCCGCGAACCCACAGATGCGCCCCCGCCATCGGATGCAGAAGAAAATGCCGAAACCCCAGAAGCATTAGTCGCGGCGTTGGAACGACAAGTGGCTCAATTGCAACATCAAAAACTCGCGTTGCAAGAGGAAATTACCCAGTTGCAAGCCTCTCGGGCTGATTTGATGCAAGGGCAACTCGCCGATACCCAAGCAGCGATGGGGCGGTTGGTGAAAGATGCCTTGAGCGAGTTAGAACAGCGCAAGCATCACCTGCAAATTAGCGTGGAACAGCTCGAACGGCGTCAGGAGCGGATCCGCTCGGAAATGCGAACCACCTTTGCTGGGGTCTCCCAAGATTTGGCCATTCGGGTGCAGGGATTTAAAGATTACTTGTCCGGCAGTTTGCAGGATTTGGTGAATGCGGTGGAGCAATTGGAGCTGACACCGGAAGAACCGGAACCGCAAAGACCCCCGGCTAAACCGACTCGCGGGGGCGATCGCAGGGGCGATCGCAGGGGCGATCGCTTGGTCATGCCCAAGTTTGCCGAAGGCGGGTTTCAAGACCAAGCCAAACACATTCGCCGCATGTTGGATAAATATCGCACGATGCCGGATTATTACGGACCGGCATGGCAACTGCGTCGGACGTTTGAACCAGTTCACGCACAGCGCCTTTCTCAGTGGTTTTTCACTCAAGGGGGTCGCGGGGCGATCCGGACGATGGGTAGCCGCTTGCAAAATATTTTGGTGACCTCGGCGGCAATTTCCGCGCTCAAAACCCTTTATGGCGATCGCCTCCGCACCCTGCTACTCGCCAATACTCCGGAACGTCTGGGAGAATGGCGCAGGGGGTTGCAAGATTGTCTGGGCATTTCTCGCATTGATTTTGGTCCCGATCGCGGGGTGGTTCTGTTTGAAGCCCCCGAAGCGGTGGCCCAAAAAGCCGACCGCTTGCTCAAACAAAAGCAAATGCCGCTAATCGTCATTGATGAGACGGAAAACGAAGTTAATCTATCCCTGCTACAATTTCCCCTGTGGCTGGCTTTCGCGCCGGATCCGGAAGTGCCAACGGTTCTGTAGCACACACAGGCCAGTTGCCCGGGACGAGGGGACGGCTCTGTGCGGCACTCTCTGGCCGATCGCGCGCAGCAAACCACCTAGGGCGCGCGATCGCTACGGGGGGAACGCGATCGTCTCGGTGCGGTTTGCTTGTCCTAGCGGGGTGCAATTCGATTGGTTTGTTTTTTTATCGTCTCAAGTTTTACCTCAAGGATAGCGATGGTTCTCTGGCTTGTTATAAATTTTTCTTTGTTGATAGCGGGATATTTGTTCGGTTCGATTCCTACCGGATATATTGTGGCTCGCAAACAACTCGGAATTGATATTCGCGAGGAAGGTTCTGGCTCTACAGGTGCCACCAATGTCCTCAGAACGGTGGGCAAAGGAGCCGCTTTGTTTGTGTTTTTGGTGGATGTCTCGAAAGGCATTGCCGCGATCGCTCTGGTTCGCGCGCTCTATTCTTGGCCGGCAATGACCCAATTGGCACCCCCGACGGTGGATCCGTCGATTTGGGTGTATTGGATGGCAATGGTAGCAGGCATCGCCGCTTTGGTGGGTCACACCAAATCAGTGTGGATTGAGTTTCGCGGCGGAAAAGCGGTGGCCACCAGTCTCGGCGTTTTGTTGGCTCTTTGTTGGCCGGTGGCTTTACTAACATTCAGCGTGTTTGGCATCATGTTGTCGATTTCACGCATCGTTTCTCTCAGTTCGATGTCCGGTGCGATCGCCCTCCCCGCTGTCATGTTTTTGATGAATCAACCCCTGCCCTATCTCTTATTTGGATTCTGCGCGGGTTTTTATGTTATTTGGCTCCATCGCAGCAATATCGGGCGTCTGATGGCAGGCACCGAACCTCGCATCGGCCAAAAACTACAGCAGCAATCGGAAAGTCTTCAATCTTAAACTATCCCCAGTTTCAAGGGGGAAGGGGAAAAATTGAGGCTCGATAATAGAGCATTTTCTCAATTTTAACGGTCTCAATTTTTATCTCTTCATTCTACTTTTTTCGCCGGGTAGTTTTACTCAACTAAATAATCAACTTCAAAATTGTTTTTTATGGATTAATCGTCGATTTTTAAGGTTAAAAAATGCCTAAATTCGTGATTAGAATTTAGGCAAATACTGAGTTTAATATTGATGCCTATCTAACCTCGGGACAGGCTACTGCCATATCCAGAAAGGCGGTGGATTTCGAGGGCAATTGGATAAAATTGCGATAAATTTTTGTCGGGGAAGGGAAAACATTCGGCAAAATCCCAACTGAAGAATTGAGGAGTTGCGATCGCCCCTGCTCAATTCTTCAGCGTTACCGATCGCCAATTATTTTCCCAGTTCTTTCGATCGGGCGGCGGAGGCTTGCACTGCTTCGATAATCGCGGATCGAAATCCGGCTTTTTCCAGTGCGGCGATGCCGGCGATCGTGGTTCCTCCCGGACTGGTGACGCGATCTTTCAGTTCGGCGGGATGGAGGGAATTCTCGCGCATCAGGGTTGCCGTACCGAGTACGGTTTGCAACGCCAGTTGAGCGGCGATCGCCCGGGGCAGCCCAGCACAAACCCCGCCATCTGTCAAGGCTTCGATTAAAATCGCCACATAGCCCGGACCGGATCCGGAAACCCCGGTGACGGCATCCATCAGAGATTCGGGGACTTCAATCGTTTCCCCCACCGCTTGCAACACCTGCTTGGCGCGTTCCAGGTGATGGGGTTCAACTCCAGGACCGGCAGCGATCGCCGACATCCCGGCCCCCACGATTGCCGGTGTATTCGGCATGACGCGGATGGTGGGCACTTCGGGAAAAGCGGCGGACAATTTGCTTAACGGAACCCCCGCCAAAATCGAAATCACCACCGGCACCTGCTGTGCTGTACCCGGAGTCGGCAGATCTGCCGTGACGCGATCGAACAGTTGGGGTTTAATCGCCAGCAGCAGCACCTCAGTGGCACCGGCGGCGGCGTGATTGTCCGACGTCACCCCTACACCATATTGTTTTTCTAACGTTTGCAAGCGGTCCGCATTCGGATCGCTCACCAAAACCTCTTGCGGGCGATAAAGTTCTCGAGAAAGAAGGCGGGATAAGAGAGCTTCTCCCATTACCCCGCCGCCAATGATGCCAAATTTAATAGACAATGGTCCAATATTTTTAATCTACTTTCAGCTCATCCGGCGATCGGCGGTGCGGCAGGGATCGGGAGCGATCGCCCCCAGGAACCACCCACCACCGATGTCCGACTCAAATTACTGTGCTGCCATCTGGGACTGCCCTGGAGTCCAAGTTGCGGCAGGTTGTCCGCCTGCGGGGGGACGGGAGGCGCGTAAATGGGGTTGTAGAACCTCGTGAACCACGCCGGTTTGGGTACTGACTTGCACGCAGCTGGGGGTAAACAGGAAGATGCTTTCCCCGATCCGCTCTTGATGACCATCCAGGGCGTAGGTGCCACCGGCAATGAAATCAACCGCCCGTTGCGCTTGGTCGGGATCCATCATTGTCAGGTTCAAAACCACAGATTTGCGTTCCCGCAGGGCTTGAATGGCTTGGGGCATTTCTTCAAAAGACTTGGGTTCCATCACCACCACTTCCGAGATGCCGTTGTTGGCTCCAGGCAACCCAATCACGTTATTCATCGCGTTCATGCTAGACCCCATAGCCCCTTCTGTTCCAACCATACCCATCCCCGAAGTGCGATCGCGAAGGTTTCCTCTATTCCGACGCGCTTCCGCTTCCGGAGACGCTGCGGCTGGTTGTTCTTGGTACAGGTTTTGATACCCTTCCCCTTCTATTTCGTCATACTCGTACTCATAATCCACGGGATCGTTGATCCCCACCATATCTCGTAGCTTGGAAAAAATCGTATTCACGGTTTTCGCTCCATCAAAACTAGGGTTAAATGAGGGCAGATGTTTTAGCTGATAGATGACTACCAAACAAAGATTAACTTTGTCCCTTCCGTGCAATATTCCCATCGACGATCGAAATATTGCCGGCCTCCACCAAAGCGCGAAGCGCGGATTGCGCGCACCATGTCTGTCTCGGTTGTGACAATGGCCTTATTAATCTGGCCTACATCCACCTTTCCGGTGTGGGAGGCAATGCTCAGCCACGGCGGGAAAAGGGGATGACTTTTCTGGAGAAGAACCGAGCGCCAATGCTCGAACCGCTTTTTCTGTAGCCTTGCCCTAACAGCTAATGCTGCCCATTTCATTGCTCGACCCTACCCAGGTTAACAGTCTATTGTAGATTGTCACATCACCCGCGCGCTCTCCACATCTTAAAAGCAAGGTTGGTGATTTGGCGAGGCTTTCGGGGTTTGAGTTCGACCCTATAATTCCTATCCCAGTTAAGGTTATTTTCAACTTTTGGGTTTGGGCGCTTTTGTGGGAGTAATTTCTCTACCCCTTATCCTACTGCAAATTCTCCGGAAAAACGTTAAGGCGATCGCTTGCCAAACAAAATCGTCCCCAACCTAACCATTGTGGCTCCCGCTTTCACCGCCAAATGATAATCTCCTGACATTCCCATCGACAATTCCTGCATGGAAATATGCGACCAGTGTTGCTGCTCGATGTCCTCGGCGAGTTCCCGGGCGCGATCGAACAAGGCGAAGGTTTCCGATTCGGCTAACCCGGAAGGCGGAATCGCCATTAACCCTTTAATCTGCAAATTTTCACACTGGTTCAGCGCCGGGAGATCCGCCAGCAGTTTGGGAATTTGCCACCCGTATTTGTTGGGATCTTTGAAGATTTTCACCTGTAGGCAAACTTGGGGTTTAACCGATAGCGGTGCGGCTAAACGATCCAATCGCTGCGCGATTTTCAAACTATCCACCGAGTGAATCCAGGAAAATCGTTCTACAGCGCGTTTGGCTTTATTGCTTTGCAAATGTCCGATCAGGTGCCAATTGATATCTGACAAATCCGCTAATTGGTCTTGTTTCCCTTCCGCTTCTTGGATGCGGTTTTCGCCAAAATCGCGAATTCCCGCCGCATAGGCTTCCCGGATGGCGTCTGCTGACACCTGCTTGGATACTGCCACCAATCGGACTGACTCGGGTAAGGAGGCGCGAATTTTGGCAATCCGTTCGGCTATAGTCATTGAAACGTGCGTTTGTGAATAGCTTGAAGCTGAGCGTAATCTTTCGTTTGTCCGGTGCGACGCAGCACTCGCAGGCGGTTTTCCACCAGCAGGCGAGCATCGCTGCGGGTAACGGGTTCAAATCGCAAGCCCTCAGGCTCGGAAATGACCAGAAAAAATAGGCGTTGGGCATAAAGGGTGGTGAATAACTCGCGGTTCGCTTCAACCATGCACACCCTAAATAGCAGGCCAAAATTGGGATGATTCAGGTAGGTTTCGGTGTTCATTCAGCTTCTTGATTCTTGCTGTCTATCGCCAGGTTATAGATTCACAACAGATTTGAGGGATTGCTGTTCAGGTGCGGTGGAGGTTCCGGAAAAGCGGGTGAAAATTGCTGAGGTAAGGAGTGCGGGCGATCGCCCCCGTCTGGCAAAACCCGAGGGATTTTCACCCCTAACTCTGGCGGCGTTGTGGTCCCCCATCCCAATCCCTGTGCTGGCGTTTCCCCGCGCGTCGCCAACCTTAATTCCCATCGGCTACATCTCGCTCTTTGGCTCATCTGTTCCTCAAAAATTTCCCCCAAGCCACTGTTCCCATCTCCGTTACTCCTGACCTCCAATCCTAGGGACGCAAGGCGCAGATCGACACACTTAATTTGCTCAATTTGCCCTCTACCATACTCCCCCCTGACCCTCTCCTGTGGCAAGATCTCCGGGCTTCCAGCTCACCCTTCGGCGTACTGATGCCGTATCAAAAAATACAATTCTTCATTTATTTACCATTAAATGGGCAATTGCTCTAGATCCATCAGCCATCCAATTCTTTCATCGAGTTGAAGGCGTGGGATTCCCTGAATGTCTGAATAACCGTTTAAAATTGTACAATCCGAGTTCCTCTGTGTGGGTTTCTCCGGCGGCTAAAGCTGCTCAAAACGCTCTCAAATTTGCCCGCCTAGGATGCCACCTACTTGAGGACCAGTTGCATGGCGGCAATTTGGGCTTGCGCTTTGTGCAAAGATTCGTGCCATTCTCTCTCGGGATCGCTGTCGGCGACGATCCCTGCCCCCACTTGCCCCCACACCAATCGATGCGCTGTCTCTGGGGTGGTTTTCCCGCGATCGCCGAGGGTCTCCTCGCCATTTGTGGGTGCTGGTTTCTGCGGCGGTGCCAATAACAGGGTGCGGATTAAAATATTTAAGTCCAGTTGCCCGCGCCAGTCGAGATATCCGCAGGATCCATAAAATAAACTGCGGCGCAAGGGTTCGAGTTCTTCAATAATTTCCATGCAACGAACTTTCGGACAGCCGGTGATGGTCCCGCCGGGAAACATGGCGCGGATTAAATCAACGGCGTCACACTCGGGGCGCAGGGTGCCGATCGCATTGCTCACCAGATGCATCACGTGACTGTACCGTTCGATGGTTAACAGTTCGTTCACTTGCACCGATCCCCACTGACACACTCGCCCTAAGTCGTTGCGCTCTAAGTCCACGAGCATAATATGTTCGGCGCGCTCTTTTTGGTTGGCGAGCAATTCTTCCGCCAAGAAGCGATCGCGCTGTGGGGTCTCACCCCGCGCTCTCGTCCCGGCAATCGGGCGGGTCTGCGCCTGGGATCGTTGCAACTGCACCAGCCGTTCTGGGGAACAACTCACCATCTCTCCCCAAGGAGTCTGCCAATAACTGGCAAAGGGCGAAGGATTAATCTGATGCAAGGCGCGATAAACCGCCCAACTGTCTCGGGCGATCGCGCTCTCAAACCGCAAGGACAAGTTTGCCTGAAAAATATCCCCCGCTTCAATATATTTCTTCGCCTGTTGCACCGCTTTTTCATATTGGCTTTGCGATATCTGAAACTCCAGGGGAGTGGCGATCGCCTCGGAATCGGCTTCTCCCACAAATTCCTCTGGCGATTCCCAACCGGAACTTCCCGCCCTAACTCGCTTTTCCATCACCTCGAGTGCGGCGCGATCGCTGGCGGCTAACCACAGCTTTTGCTGGTGGTGGTCTAAAATCGCAAACTCGGCGGGTTCGTACCAATACGCCACCGGAAACGGAAGCGGATCGGGATTAAAATAAGGCAGCTTTTCGATTTCCCACGCGAGATCGTATCCCAGCCATCCCAACCACCCGCCGGTGAAGGGAAGGGACTCTCCCTCGGGCAATTCCTTCGGTTGCGGTGTCTGTTTGGAACACTCCAGCAGGTGGTGCAGGAATGGCAGAATTTCGCCAATGGGCGGGATCCACAGTCGCGGGCGATTCTCCACGATACGCGGCGCACCGGCACAGATGGAATATCGCGCGTGGGGGTTAGGCGTCGGGGTGGGATAAGGACTTTCTAACAGGGTGGCAATGTTGTGGATAGAAGGTTCCCCCGGTCCTTTTGCCTCGGCGATCGCAAAAAGTGCGGCAAAGATTTGCGATCCGGTGCGCCCTTCTAGGGGAAGCGATCGCCAAAACCACGGTAATATCGGTTCCATCATTCACTTCCCCTTTGAATTCTCGCGTCTCGGTGGCAATAAATCGCTTCTGCTCGCCTTTTTCATCCTTGCATCCCTCGCCGATTTCAAAACCCTTGCCATCCCCATACCAAGCGCACGCCCCAGAAGCCACACAGAACCGCGATCGCTACCCAGTCTCTCGCTTTCAATTGCAGGTGGTGCCACCGCACTCGATGCTCGTTGGGACTGGTAAAGCCGCGCACTTGCATTCCGCCAGCAATCTGCTGCGCTCGCAATAACAAGTTTTCTAGCAGTCTTTCCACTACAGTGAACCACACTTTGGCGGTGCCGCGCAAGCCGAGTTTTTTCCAGTTAATGGCGCGGGTCCGCACGGACCGAATTAAATTTTGCACTTCTTCTAACACCAAGGGGATAAACCGCAGGGATAAGGTTAAGGTCAGGGCAATTTCTGTCACCGGGACGTTAAATCGCCGCAGGGGACTCATCAAATCTTCGATGCCTGCCGTGATTTCTTCGGGGGCGGTGGTGAGCAAATACAGGTTGGTGCTATAAATCAGGGTAAACAGGAGGGTGCTGATGCGGATACCCAGATCCAAGGAGCGACGGGTAATTTTAAACCGCCCCCGCTCAAAGATGACGTATTGATATTCGTGGGGTTGGGGAAGGGAATCTTCCACCAGGGATGGGGGCACGGTTCTGTCTTGTCCCCAACCGAAGGGATTGTACCAGGGATTGCGTGAGTCGGCGGCGGGTGGGGTTGGCGGTTCGTGATTAAAGGCGATTTCCTGGGCGGGGAGGCGCGGTTGATGTTCTACGGAAAGTCCGTCGGGGGCGATCGCGGTAATCCCCAATATCAATATCCCCAGCATCAGCAACCATCCCATTTGCTGTCGCCACACTCGCAGGGGGATCCGCGCGATTACGGTCATCGCAATCAGCAACACCACTAACCCAATCCGTAACGGTGCATTGGCTAGGACCGGGGCAATTAAAAAGCTCATCAGCCATCCGAGTTTGACTCTGGCATCTAAGCGATGCAGTCCTGTCACTGGCTGTTCGAGATATAGCCCCAGTGGTAGCGATCGCAGTAAATCCATCAGCGTTTAAATGGTAATTTTTTTTCGAGTTTATAGCGATTTTATTTTATCCGCAATCCGGCTGAACTCGCCCTAAAATACGCGAATTTTGCCAAGGCATACCAATTAAAATGCCTACCCTTGCCATTCCGCTTGGGCATTCCTGGTCAATCTCAATAAAATCCATCTCTCGCCTTTTCCCATCCTGAAGAAGCATGGGCTTTGATAATATTTTCTCCCCCTGAACCTATCAGCTCCACAGTACGGACAGGACAAGGCTTTGTCCTGTCCTTCGCCTACGGATTTGTCGGTTGTGGCAACCCCTACACTTTCACCGCGCGATTGGTTTTGCTGCTGTCCACATCTCGGGCTTTTTTCCCGCGCCAAATCAAGCGCAATGGCGTCCCGGTAAATCCCAGGTTTTCTCGGAATTGTCGTTCGATGTAACGGCGATAGTTTTCGTGAAATCGGGTCGGATCGTTCACGAATAATGCAATGGTTGGCGGTTGGGTGCTGACTTGGGTGCCGTAGTAAATTTTTCCTTGTTTTCCTTGGCGAGTGGTGGGCGGGGTGTGCCAGCGCAGGGCTTCTTCTAGGACTTCGTTAATCACGGAAGTGGAGACGCGACGGGAATGTTCCCTGGCTGCACTTTCTACTAAATCGATAATTTTTTCCACTCGTTTCCCCTGTAGGGCACTGACGAAAATCATATCGGCCCAATCGAGAAAATACAGGCGAGCTCTCAGGTGGTTTTCGTATTCGTAAATGGTGGAGGAATCTTTTTCTATCGCATCCCATTTGTTGACGACGATAACGCAAGCCCGTCCCTCTTCTTCGATGCGTCCGGCTAATTTTTGGTCTTGTTCGGTGACGCCATCGAGGGCATCAATCACCAGCAGCACTATTTCTGCCCGCCGAATGGCTTTAAATGACCGATTGATGCCAAAAAATTCCGGTCCGTATTCCACTTTTTTCTTTTTCCGAATCCCGGCGGTATCGATGAGGCGATAAATTTGTCCCTTGCGTTTGACCAGGGTATCGATCGCGTCGCGGGTGGTTCCGGAAATTTCACTGACGATCGCCCGCTTTTCCCCAACAAAGGCATTTAATAAGCTGGATTTTCCCACGTTGGGTCGTCCCACAATGGCTACTTTGATTTCGTGGGTTTCTTCGATTTCATGCAGGGGCGGTAAGTAGGAAATTACTACATCGAGCAAATCGCCGGTTCCGCTTCCGTGAATCCCGGAAATGGGATAGGGTTCTCCCAATCCGAGTTCCCAAAATTCTGCTGCTTGAATTAATCCGTCGTTGACGGATTCGCATTTGTTGACGGCGAGCACCACGGGTACGCTTTGCGCCCGCAACCAGTTGGCAATTTCGCGATCGGCAGCGGTAGGGCCGAGTTGTCCGTCTACTACAAAAATAGCAACTTTCGATTCGGCTAAAGCCACCATTACTTGTTCGCGGATTAAGGGTAAAAATTCGGTTTCGTCATCGAAGACTAATCCGCCCGTATCCACTACCTGAAATTCTCGGTCTTGCCAAAAGGCGTCGGCGTAGGTGCGATCGCGCGTGACTCCGGGTTGGTCATGCACGATCGCCTCTTTCCCTCCCGCCAGTCGGTTAACGAGGGTGGATTTTCCCACGTTGGGTCGTCCGATAATAGCAACAATAGGTAAAGCCATCGGTTAAGTTTCCTGTTTTTTCGCTAAGAGCTAAAATATTGCATCATTTTATTATAGCGAAGTCTTTGCACGCCGGAATCTTTTTTCTCCCCATCCTCTCGTCGGCAATGGCACTATTGCTATCCCGGCGGGTTTCCCTCAATTCAATGCTCTGAAGTTTGACTCAGCGACAGGTGAATCCTGGATTGACTTCGGCAAAGCTTTGTTCGGTTTCTTTCCCGATGAGCTGGTGATAGTAGTCTTCGTTTTGAATTAATTTCAGCCGCGCTGTGTCTAAATCGGTGTTGGCAAAAATTAGCTCGGTGTTGGTGGCAAGGGTGATATTTTCGTCTAGGTTTTTTCCTGGGGTGGGTTGATAGGTAAAAATGGCGTTACCATTGGATTCTCGAAGGGTTAGTTTGGCTGAGGGTTCGAGGGGATTTTCCTGATTTTCTGCCGGATTGTATTCGCAGAATTTTTCCGCCGAGGTTTCGGTACAGCCGACGGATAAAATGAGGAATGCTATGGTTATTCCAAAGTGGGAAGGGGTGAGTTTCATAGCCGGATATTTGTGGAAGAGTTCTTTGGACTGAGAAGGGAAGGAGCGATCGCATTCCCTATCTCCCGTTTTTTATTGTAGCCGATTGCTGCAACTGTGCAGTTTCTATATTTTCCCGCGATCGCGCTTTTGCTTGCGGGTGGCAATGATTCTATTGTCTGGGAAAACCCTTTTTTCGGAAATGGGTCGGATTTTCGATCGCTGTTAACAGTTGGCTGCTGCGATCGCCGGGGATAATTCTGTGCATCTTGTCATTCTTGCAATTTCGTGGCTACAAATGTGGGGAGCTTTCCCCGGAGCGTTTTTTTTGCTAGGGTGGAGAGTAACATGAGGCAAACTGTGGCCACAAAAAGTCGAGGCTAGAATTGGAGCCAAAAACTGGATGGGGCGATCGGCGGGGAATCCCTTGCAGGGAAGCGCGATCGGGTGATAAGCACTCAAAAAACGAGGCAAAGAACCAGCCATCTGAATGCGATCGAGAGTCTGGAAGTGACCTATTTCACCGAGGCGAACACACAGAGAAATCAATGTTTAGATCGCGGCGGTTGCAAGTTGTGCTGCTGAATGCCTCGGAAATTCGTTTCGGTTATCTGTTGCCGCCCTGAATTAAAATGGTATGAGTCAGGGGGAAGAGAATGGCTCAGGGAAGAAAGGGGGTGTTTCCCCTGTCACCGATAGCAATCCACTATCCCTGAATAGTCGGTAGCCCTTGACAGGGATTCAAAATTGCAGTATGCTCTACGATCGGTACCCATCAAACTCAGTAAAATCTATCGATGGTAAAAAAATGCCCATGCCTACATCTACACCCGCAACGGTAGCGGCAGTTTGCCCGCCAATGCGCGGATGGCATGTCAATCATACTGGGGCATCTACAAAATACACTTCAAAGATTGACTGAGTTTAAATTGGGATAACTCGTTGATTTTGGTGCTCTACGACAACACGACGGGTGCAGCGATTACCCGGATTTAGGGAAAAAATCGGGAAGGTTTTGTGGGAGGCTGGATGAGAAAAATCCAGTGGCGATAAAACCTGAATTTTCTGCAACGCAGAAAGGAGTTTGAAGCACTCTGCAAAATGCTCGTTGCGGGTAAAAACTGTTGTATTGATTGGGGTGTAAAGCAGTATTTTTGCGCGAAAAAACGAGATTTAAAGTCGGGGTAGGCGATCGCTCATTCAGGAAAATAAAAATCTCGTGAGGGGCGATGCGCTTGCGATCGCTAACGCTTCACTCAATCCCCTCGGGGTTGCATTTGCACGACGATGTTGGAATTGAGGCAAAATCGAGCGAATCAATGCGGTTGATTGCAGTTGTGGTGAAAAAAAAAATAAAGACGAGTTCCATAGCGCCTGCGATGGCAATCGTTGGCGTTGCAATGGCGATGTCTACTTTACTAAAGGCGAAATTGGCCGTGAATTGGTTCCGGATTTTTGCGATTTATTGCGGAATATCTTTACCAGTTGCACCCTGGCTTCCTCCTAGTCTTTGGACTGGGGGGATTTTTTACCGTTCGACAGTCTCTTACCCGCTTCAATTACCGACAATCATAACCGCTCGATTTTCCATTTGTATAGAGAAACGAAATAAGCCGGCAAATGGAAGGCGCGATCGCTATCCGATGACGGTTCCGGGTGAATGTTTCGGCGGGTTTTTCTTTTCCTTTTTCAAAGAAAACACCCTCTGGGCTTTCTCTTGAACCCCTGGTTTAATTTCCGCGCTTTCTCTGTGCAGGCTTTCCCCGCTCAAAACCGACCGCTCGTCGCAGCTTTTTTCAGGTTCAGAACGATAACTGTCGCCTAACTCGACCTTCGAGAACTCCCTCATTCCAATTGTCCTGAACGTCAATCGCGGCTGGTGTAAGTAACAGTGGTTTTTTGAAAGAAAAATGACGGGGACAAAGCCCACATCATTCTTACGAAGCATTATAACCCCGAGGTCCGATCGCCGAACCGTGGGGGATTACAATCAGAGGAAGAAATATGTCAGCAAATAACGCGCACATCAAACGGTTACTAGCAACCAAGCAATGCCAAGGTGGCGATCTCCGAGATGCCCAATTAACTCGACTCAATCTAGCGAATGCCGATCTAAGCGGCGCTAAGCTGATGTTTGCTAACCTGAATGGCACCAATCTCAATCAAGCTAATTTAAGCGGGGCCGAACTTAGCTTTGCCAATTTAGTGGCGGCTGATTTAGCCCGTAGCGACCTGAGTGGGATTGATGCTAAAGGGGTGAACCTACTCGACGCTAAACTGAATGAAGCCGAACTCGGAGGGGCCGATTTAGTATTTGCAACTTTGGTCAATTCTCAGCTCCAAAATTCTAATCTCAGCGGTGCTTCTTTAGAGGGAGCAAACTTAATTGGTGCCAACCTGCACACGGCTCAAATGAGTGGCGTCAATCTCGCCGGCGCAAATCTCGGTCACACTCAGTTAATCGGGGCTAATTTATCGAATGCGGATTTAAGTAATGCCCGATTAGTGGAAGCAGATCTCAGCGATGCGAATCTCAGTGGGGTTAACTTGAGAAACGCAAATTTATTAAATGCGAATCTCAATGGTGCCAATTTGACGGGAGCCGATCTCAGTGGCGCAAATTTAGCACAGGCAAAGCTCGATGGTGCGATTGGTTTATACCAAGAAAATCCGGTTTCTGGAATGCGGACTCCCCCGGAGCGTCACCCTTCTTCCGCTCATACGCACCCGAATATGTCTTCTTATGTCAGCGTTCTACATACCAATTCTTCCCTGCATTCGGGTTCCAATCATTTAGGTTTGCCTCGTCCTGGATTACCTTCTTAAGGACAAGGGAGAAAATACACAAAGCCCGGTATAAATACCGGGCTTTTTCCATTATTCGCTTGCCAAGTACCGCCGTGCTAGATGCACGGACGGTAGGAAATTTAAAAAACATCGATCGCACTATCCCGCCGACTCCCTCCACGATGCGAACCTTCGGCATCTTCATCGGTTGCGAGTTGTGCGACAACCTGTGGAATATGATGCTCTTTCAATTGCAACTTTGTTATCGCCTTATCGCTAAGTTCGACAAAATGAACGCTGGCGCAAAATAACAAAGAAGTTAAAACAAAACCAATCTGATATTTATACATCTGACGGTAATTCGAGTGCCTTTCTATTCCTCTCTACAGAGGTTTCCCGAAAGTTCGGGACAATAGAAAAATTTTGCCTAGCGTCCACTACCCCGATGGGGAGCCGTTTCGTCTCCGGATTCTATGCGAGCCGATGATACGCGATCGGACAGCGTGCCAAAGAATTCTTCCGATTTGTGAGATTCAATGTTAAGGAAGTTGACCGCTAGACCGACGAACAATAGGCTGGATAAAACTAAAGAAGTGTAGCTACGTAGCATAAGCAAGTTCCGTATCAGAGCTTTCTATTTCTCTTTACGCAGAGGCGATCGCTCGATCCGTTTAACCCGCCAATAAAAAATAATTATTTGTCAGTTTTCTGGCCGTTTTATTTTTTGTTTATTCTAGAATAATACCCCGATCGATATCTATTTTCAGAGTAATTTATTTGTTTTTAACGGTTAAATTTGCATGAAGCGCTCCGGTTAGCAAATAGGGGGAGATAATCCCAAAGCCGACTTGTAACAGGCGGATTGCGGACGAACATGAGATGAAAGGGTTTCCCCTATTTAACCCTGGGCGAGGAAATCAAACAGACGGTGGGCTAAGGTCAGCTTGCTGCAAGGTTCGATCGCCTGCTGACGTCCGCCCGCCTCGAGTACGATCGCCTGGTTGCGATCGCTGCCAAAGCCGGCGGCGGGCAGATCGATGGGATTAGCCACGATCGCATCTAAATTTTTCCGTTGCAATTTTTCCCGGGCGGGGGTGACGATATCCCCAGTTTGAGCCGCAAACCCGATTAACCGCTGATGGGGTTGCTTGCGGGCGCTCAGTTGTGCGATAATATCCGGAACCGACTCTAACCCTAACGCCTCGGGGAGCGATCGCTTGGGCAACTTCTGGGCACTGTAGCTGTTCGGTTTCACATCTGCCACGGCGGCGGACATGACAATTAAATCCGCATGGGGAAAACACTCTACCATTGCCTGCTGCATTTGTGCTGCAGTGGTAACGGCGATCGCCCGGACTTCCGGAATTCCATCGAGCAATCCGCGATCGAGCGGACCATGTACCAAGGTCACTTCCGCACCGCGATGCAACGCCGCCTGGGCCAATGCCACGCCCATTTTACCCGTCGCTGGATTGCCGATAAACCGCACCGGATCCAAATACTCCCGGGTTCCCCCCCCACTAATCAACACCCGCTGACCGCGTAAATCTCGCTTTCCCTGGGTTTGCAGCAAAGATTCCAAATGTGCTAAAATCCGATCCGGTTCGGCCATGCGACCGGAACCCACGCGATCGCAGGCTAAAATACCCCTGCCCGGTGCCAAACTATGATAGCGATCGTCGGCATGAATCTGACGCCAATTGCGTTGCGTGACCGGCTGATTCCACATATCGGTGTTGGCGGCGGGGGCTAACAACACCGGGCACCTGGAGGCCAAAACCGTATTCGTCAGCAGATTATCTGCCATTCCAGCGGTCAACTTGGCCAGGGTATTCGCCGTCAGCGGGGCGATCGCCAATACCTGCGCCCACTCTCCCAACTCGATATGCAGCGGTCTGTGGTGGGTGGGTTGCCAGAAATCCGCGTCAGTGTAGGCGGGATGACGGCACAGAGTAGCCACAGTGAGGGGGGTAATAAATTGTGCCGCACCGGAAGTGAGAATAGCGCGAACTTCCGCCCCAGCTTTGGCTAGGGCAGAAATCACCTGACAAACTTTATAGGCGGCAATCCCCCCGGTAATGCCAATCAGAATGCGTTGGTTATGGAAGGAGGAAGGGAATGATTCTGGGGGGTTGGGTGGTTTTGATTCTGGATTCATCCTTCCTCCTGACCGCAGTGCGTTTTGTTAAGCTTCGTCGTAAGGCTCGAGATCCAATAAATAAATATACGGTTCCACCAGTTCGGGACGCTGAAAAGCGATCGCCCGCAGCAGATGCCAATCATTCAACCCCTCGAAGGGATCGTTGTAGTCATCTTGCTCCAGACGTAACGCTAGGGTCTCGATTTCCTCTGGCGTCATGGCCGCAATCTGGTGCTGGTCAAACGTTGTGGTTCCCATCGTTGGTGCCTCCATCTTGCAAAACCCCCTGAAAACTCCCGTTATCATTTTGGATGAAACCGAGATAGGAAAGCGGGGCGGGATGTACCTGTTTGCGCAAACCAAGAGCGTGGAATTCCTGCCAAAATCGATGGATTTTTCCGGGTAAGTAGGCGTCGCTCAATTATCTCAGCTTGCGCGGAACGACACAAGGGGAGTGTTTTCCCGGGCAAGCGGTGGGAGGGCGAGCGACAGAGCCGACCACTCGGTGGCAAAGCAATCCCGTTTCGACTTTTGATTGTAACCGATCGCCGCCGATTGTGGCAGAAAACTTAAGGCTTCTCAACATTCGGTTGAACTGCCCCGGACAACACCTCCGCCACAAAGGTTCGCATTTCCTCCACCTGTTCCGGTAGAATTTCATGACCCATCATCAGTTCCCGGTATTCCAGGAAGACGCCGAGTTTGGCGAAGCGATCGCGCGCCTGATGTGCTGCCTTTAGGGGCACGATCGGGTCTAGGGTGCCGTGCATTATCAAGGTGGGGGGCAAGCGATCGCCAGTGGGTTCCGGTTCCCCATGTAAATACCCGCTCATGGACACTAAACCCGCTACGGGCAATTGCAATCCCACATCCAGGGTCATCGCGCCGCCTTGGGAAAACCCACTTAAAATGGTGCGCTCCAACGGCACCCCCGTGCTGCTTTCTAGGGATTTCAGCCAATCATAAAGCCGTTGGCGACTTTCTAACAATCCCCGTTCGTCTTCGCGCTCTAGGTCGTACCACATTTTCCCCCCCGGCACTTGGGGATGGGGAAAGGGCGCATCGGGGAATAAAAATAAGCAGTCGGGAAGATTCAGGGCGGGGGCGAGGGGAGCTAAGTCATGGCAATTGGCTCCCCAGCCGTGTAGCATGACCACCAGACTTGCGGGCGATCGCTCGGTTGTGGGTGGAATGGTGATGGCTTCTAGAGACACCGGGACTGCTCCGTGGAATGTAACTGGCCTTCTCTATTTTAATCGCTTATCGGTGCCCCCCCTGCTGCTTCTTGCAAATTTTGCTGGTTTTGCCCTGGTTCGGTAAAAAAATCCCCTTAACTCTTGACACTTGGCTTTATTTGTGGTAAGCATACCCGGTTCCCATGCCAGGGTGAGTGTGGGGTGGGGTGGGGCACTTCGGCGGTAAGCTGAATGTCTCCGTTGCCATTCACCACCCAGCCTTGGGCTTCCACCAAAGGAGGAGTCGGAGGCGATCGCAACTGCGATCGCTGGGAAGAACGGCGGCGGCGATCGCCTGCCAGTCCCCGGAAAGAAGCGAATCCCAGATCCACCAATGGAGAGTGAGTGCTAAGCGGATCGTTAGGGCTAGGGGGCAAACCGCCGCGCCCGGTGACGTAGAAACTACTGTCCGACTCGGGGCCACAACTGGAAAACACCCACCCCAGGGTATCCACCACTTCCGTGGGCAGAGGAATCAATCCATGACTGGGGTCAATCTCTGGCGTATCCACCCGAACCACGCCATCGATGCCCTGTTGTGAACTGGCGGTAATCTGACCCGGGCGACTCAAGAGTCCGCGAGTGTCAATTTGGATATTACCTCCTTGACCTTGTACCGCATTGGCGCGAATTTTGCTGCTTTCCAGCAGACCGATTAAATCGGTATTGATGGTGATGTTGCCTCCATTGCCGGTGCCGATCGCTTCGGCAGAAATTCGCGAATTTTGCCGCATTCCGATGCGATTACCCACTTGAAGTTCGATGTTTCCGCCCTGACCGGAGGCGGTGGCGGCTAACAGTTCGCCATTGACTAAATAGAGGAGATCCGTGGCGATGTGGAGGTTGCCGGCTTCTCCGGATGCTTGAGAACTTACGGTAATGGTTCCATCATTGAGGGTCAGCGATCGCGCGGTAATGTTCAAATCGCCGGCAGGTCCGCTGTCGAAAGTTTCGGTGAGGAATGCACTGGCGTTTGTCAGTTCCACCGACTCCGAGGCGGCGATCGCCAAATTCCCCCCGCTACCCTCGGCCCAGGTTGAGGTAACGATTCCCGATTCGTTCGTCACACTCAAGCGATCGGTTTGAATCGCTAACCATCCCGCATCTCCCATGCCAAAGGTGGAAGTGAGCAACCCACTCCCATCCCGCAGTTCCACCGACTCCGAGGCAGTAATTTGTAAATTTCCCCCATTTCCCTGCCCCACGCTAGCGGTGGCAATCTCAGCGTTGTTTGTGAGCCTCAAATCCCCGGTGGTAATCGTTAACGACCCGGCATTTCCCGTACTATCGGAGGTGGTCAGGAGGATGGACCCATCGCTCAGGTCCACCGACTCCGAGGCGGTAATGGTTAAATCTCCCCCCGGACCTGCGCCCAAGGTGGAGGTGGCGATCGCCGCGTTATCCCCCAGAAGCAATCGGTTGGTTTCCAACATTAATCCCCCCGCCGCACCGATACCCGCCGTCCCAGTCACTAAAAAGGAGTTATTTAACTCTACCTTGTCCTCGGCGCGCAGCATCAAATTTCCTCCATCCCCTTCGGTTAAGGTACTGGTGGAAACATTGGCTTGGTTGCGGGCGCTGAAGTGACGGGTTTCGATAGTGAGCGAACCGGCATTCCCAGGACCGCTGGTGGCGGTAAACAATCCATCTCGCACTTTAGTCGGGTCGAATGTTCCGGCTTCCACTTCCCTGACCAAATCAAATGTATCGGTGCCGATTAGCTCTACGGACTCGGAGGCGCGGATGGTCAGATTCCCCCCCGCGCCGGTGCCAAAGGATGCAGTGAGAATTAATCCGCTATCGCGCACCATGAGAGTTCCTGTATCTATCCGCAAGTCTCCCGCTGTGCCCGCTCCATGACTGGCGGTATCCAATCGGCTGTAATGTTCGCCGTTGGTGCTAGTACCGCTCACTTCTACCCGCTCTGCCCGAATATTCAGGGTTCCCCCAGGGGCGGCACCAAAGGTGGCTGCACCCACGGAGGCTCCCTGGCGCAGGCTTAAACGTCCGGTGGTCAGGTTCAAGTTGCCGGCAGGTTTCGTGGCTTCGGAATAGGCACTGGCAAATATGCCGCTGTTAAATCGATTGTTGGGGGTGGTTCCGATCAGTTCTAGGGAGTCGGAGGCGGTGATATTTACCGTGCCTCCGCGACCTTCGCCAAAGGTGGAGGCGGCGATCGCGCCTCCTTCTACAACCCGCAGGCTGTCGGCGCTGACGGTAACGTTTCCGGCATCGCCATTGCCAAAGTTATCGGCAAACAGTTGCGAGGCACTCAGTGTGATACGGTTGGCTCTCACATTCAAAGTGCCGCCGGTGCCGCGACCGAAGGTTGCCGTAGAAATATAAGCGCCGTTACTCATTGCCAGGGTTGGGGTTTCCACCCTGAGAGTCCCCGCCTTGCCGGTGGCAAAACTCAGGGCAAATATCCCGCTGGCAATCTCGGCGGGAGTGGTGACGTTGTTTTGAAACAGGTTATCGAGGATTTCTTGATAGCTACCGCCTCCCAGGATTTCCAGGGAGTCGGTGGCGCGAATCGCGAGATTGCCCCCGGTACCGGATCCCAAGGTGGAGGCGGAGATAAAGGAGCGATCGCGCAGTTGCAATTTTTGGGCGCGGATCTCGATGCCGATGCCCGGTTGAGACCCCAGGGTATCGGCAACAATCGTGGAATTGTCGCGCAGGGAAATGCGACTCCCTTGCAGTTGAATGTCTCCACCCCCCTCGCCACTGGCATTCACGGTGGTGTTGGCGAGGGTGATGGGGTGGAAGTGAGTCGGTTGTGGCGGGGTGGCGGTGGTGGGGGAGAGGGGAGAAAAGCCCTCGCCTAGGGAGTGGAGGCGAATTTGTCCCCCAGGGGCGTTTAATTCGCTGTGGGCGATGGCGATGTCAGCGCCGACGAAGGAAAGGGTTTCGCCGGGGGGAACCTGGAGGATTGCCCCGTTAACGGCGACGGATTCCGGGTTTGGCCCGAGTTGCAATCCCAGGGGGACGCTGATGGTGAGCAATGGGGGAGTGTCCCTGGGTGTGGCGCTAAATTGGGTGCGATCGGCAAAGGCGATCGCCTCGGCACTACTGGCAAAAAAGGAGCCGCCGACGTTGAGCCTGGCATGCGGACCGAAGATGATTCCCGCCGGGTTTAATAAGAATAGGTTCGCGGTACCGTTGGTTTGCAGCAAACCGTCGATTTGCGATCGGGTTCCTCCGGTGATGCGAGTGAAGATATTGTGAATGGCGGGTGCGTTGTCGAAGTACGCCACTCCCCCGGTGGGCACGTTAAATTCCCGAAAGCTATGAAATAAGTTACCCCCAGCTTCCGTGCCCCCGGTGATGACTCGGGTCTGCCCCTCTGGCGTCACGATGGAGTTGACGGGAAGAGTGGCATCCGGGACAATTTGCCCGATCGCCGCTTTGGATAGTAATCCCCATGAAAGTGACACCAGACACAGGGCGCGCCATGCCTTTTTCTGCTTCAGGCTACAGGGATGGAAACCACGACGACAAGGGTGCATACAATTGGCAAAAAGGGGTCAACCCCTACTATATCACGGCAGATTGGCGATCGCTGTTTTGGCAGCGCGCCACTGGTTTTCCGCTTCCGGGGGCAAATCCGCTCGCGGCATTGCCATCTTTGCCCCTCAAGGGTTAACCTTATTGTGAGAAAAATGCATTTTGTATAAACTCGAGATATCGTATGCGGATAAAAAATTCCCAAGCGAATGAGGGGGTTTAGCACAAAAAGAGACTCGCGCCAAAATAGCGAGCGAGAAGTTCCTACTCTAGTATAGAATGCGACAAAACCTGCATTCGGATAAGCGCCACCGCCAAAAGGGGAGGGGGGTGGCGTCAGCGGGGGGAAATCCAAAAGAAATCTTACATTCTGCAGAAAAAGCAAATGAAGCATTATTCTAGTAAAGGCAAATTTGCAATCTCTGAAAGGAAGAGGGATTTATGGCGCGTTTAGCTCTATTAAGCGTATCGGACAAAACCGGGTTAGTCGAACTCGCGCGGAGTCTAGCAGAGGAATTCGACTTCGAGTTCATCAGCAGTGGTGGTACGGCAAAAGCCTTGCAAGACGCGGGTTTAGCCGTCACCAAAGTGTCCGACTACACCGGATCCCCGGAGATTTTGGGCGGACGGGTGAAAACCCTGCATCCGCGAATTCATGGGGGAATTCTGGCGCGGCGGGAGGTGTCGGAGGATGTGGAAGATATGGACAACAACAACATTCGCCCCATCGATTTAGTGGTGGTGAACCTCTACCCCTTCGAGCAAACCATCGTCAAAGCGGATGTCACCTTACCGCAAGCGATCGAAAATATCGACATCGGCGGTCCAACCCTGCTGAGGGCGGCGGCGAAAAACTATGGCTATTTAACCGTACTGTGTAACCCGGCGCAATACGATGCCTATTTGCAGGAGTTGCGCGACAATCAGGGCAACCCTTCCCCCGATTTTCGCCAGGGTTGTGCGGTAGAAGCATTCTGGCATACCGCCACCTACGACCACGCGATCGCCACTTATCTGGGGAATCAACCGTTGGTACACTCCCCGGAAAGCTCCCCGATGCCCGCCAAATTTGGCCTCAGCGGCGAGCAAGTACAAGCCCTGCGCTACGGCGAAAATCCCCATCAATCGGCGGCGTGGTATCAAGTGGGGGCCAATCCCAGCGGGTGGTCCGGGGCGACAAAACTGCAAGGCAAAGAACTCAGTTACAATAACTTGGTGGATTTAGAAGCCGCGCGCAGTTTGATTGCTGAATTTATCGGTCCCGATGCGCCCCCCGCCGCCGCCGTACTCAAACATACCAATCCCTGCGGGATGGCATTGGGAAGCACGTTAGTGGAAGCGTATCAAAAGGCATTTGCGGCGGATT
The DNA here is from genome assembly GCF_055795085.1 of Phormidium sp. CCY1219. Taxonomy (NCBI): domain Bacteria; kingdom Bacillati; phylum Cyanobacteriota; class Cyanophyceae; order Oscillatoriales; family Oscillatoriaceae; genus Phormidium; species Phormidium sp. CCY1219. The sequence goes on from NZ_JAYFEQ010000517.1 coordinate 24,396, forward strand.
CGGTTTCCGCATTTGGCGGTATTGTCGCCCTCAATCGTCCGATTGATGCCGCCACTGCATCGGAAATGAAAAAGACGTTTTTAGAGTGTATTGTGGCACCGGATTGCGAACCGGAAGCGCGCGAAGTGCTTCAGAAAAAGTCGAATTTGCGGGTGTTAACCTTGGCAGATTTAACCCGTGGGCCGCAGCATACGGTGAAGGCGATCGCCGGTGGTTTTTTGGTCCAAGAAAACGATACCCTGATGCAACTCCCCGATGATTGGGAAATCGTCACCGAAAAGCAACCGACGGAGAGTGAATTAGAAGAATTGCTGTTTGCTTGGAAAGTGGTCAAACATGTGAAATCCAATGCGATTGTAGTGACGCGCGATCGCGTTACCGTCGGCGTCGGCGCAGGTCAAATGAATCGGGTGGGTGCGGCTAAAATTGCTCTAGAACAAGCCGGTGAAAAAACCCAGGGTGCCGTGTTGGCATCGGATGCGTTTTTCCCCTTCGATGATTCAGTGAGAACTGCTGCTGCTGCAGGAATTGTGGCGATCGTCCAACCGGGCGGAAGCAAGCGCGATCGCGACTCCATCAACGCCGCTAACGAACTCGGCATCGCAATGGCATTTACCGGCAAACGCCACTTCTGGCACTAAGCGCATCCCCTCTCCGTCGCTTGATTTTCACCCATAGTGCCTTTTTTCAAGGCCATCGGTTAGGGTGGGCACTACCCACCCTACATCTGTCCCGGTGAGGGTAAAATCGGATAAACCATCGTCCGCTCAACCCCAATTTACTGCTAAAGGAAACCACAGATGATGCCCAATCCTCAAACTGTCTCCACTGCAAAAACCACAGATTCTTCCCCGACAACCGCTCATCCCGCTGAGTACCGATCCACCCTTCCCGATGAGTGGAAAAAATGGATTGCAATTAACAAAATGCGAAACCTTTCCGACGGCCAACTGGTTCAGATTTTAGTCGAACATGGTATCGATATTCGCATCGCTGTGGCGGAAGTGCAGGCAGTTTCGGCGAATCCTTATTTCCAAGTTGCCCGAGAATTACTCGCGGAACAAGCGCAACAATTACAATCTCATATCGATTATTATGCTACTCACGCCCACAAACTGGAAATTCAGCTCGGGATTTATCGAGAACTGGAAAAACTCTCGCCGAATTTTGGCAAAATAGAACGCCGCACCAAAATCTCCCGAGGGGAGTTTTTTGAAAAATACTATGCCACCAATACCCCGGTGATTTTTACCGATTTGATGGAGAATTGGAAAGCCCTTTCTCTCTGGACGCCAGAGTATCTCAAGCAAAAATACGGTTCGGTGATGGTGGAGGTGCAGTTCAACCGCGAATCTAACCCGCTATTCGAACGGGAAAAAGAAAAGCACAAGCAGATGATGCGGTTCGCTGACTATACGGATTTGGTGGTGAATGGCGGTCCGACAAATGACTATTATATGGTTCCGTATAATGGCAATTTGCACAAAGGAGAGTTGCAAGGACTTTATCGGGATATCGAAATTTTTTCGGAATATCTCGACCCCAATCAAGCTTTGGGTCAAAGTTTCTTTTGGTTCGGTCCGCAAGGTACCATTACTCCCCTGCACCACGACCCGGGCAATATCTTGCTGGCACAGGTTTATGGTTGCAAGCGGTTGCGATTGATTTCTCCCAATCAAAAGCATTTGGTTTACAATCAGGTGGGAGTTTACAGTGAAGTGGATTTAGAAAATCCCGATTATGAAAAATATCCTCGGTTTAAAGAAGTGGATGTGATTGATGAAATATTACATCCCGGAGAAGTGATTTTTATACCAATCGGCTGGTGGCATCATGTGAATTCTCTGGATATCGCCATCTCTGTGTCGTTTACTAATTTTTGGTTTCCCAATCATTATCAAGTGGAGTAATACCTTCTGCTTTTTTTTAGTAAAAGTGCAGGTTCATCCTCGGGCAAGGCGTTCCCAGCTCATGCTGGGAACGAGTTAAAAACAAGCCAAAAAATTGACGCTTGCTATCAGCAAATCAACGGATACAATAAAGGGTGAAAATACATTGAGTCAATCGGGACAAATGGGAAGTACATCGAGTAAAGTTTTTCAGGTGATGCTCTTATTAAAAGGGGGTCATCAGTGCGAATTTTCTTTAAATGCAGATGCGCCGCTGCTGCGGGAGTTGTTTGCGGCGCTGAGAAATCCAAGGGGGAATGAGGGGCAAAAACTGTTTCGAGTGCCGATGGAGTCGGGGAAAAGCTGTTTGTATTTCCCGGGGGAATCGTTAGTGGCGATCGCGACGGATCCGCCCGTACCGCGAGAGGCGATCGCGGTGGAGAAGCGATCGCCATCCGCCACGAACCACAGCAAAACCGTGCAACAACTAGAATGGCAATTAGAAATTTATCGTCAACTCGAAAAACTGTCGCCAAATCATGGTAAAATAGAGCGAATAACAAAAATTCCGCGAGCGGAGTTTTTAGAAAAATACTATGCTACGAATACCCCGGTGATTTTTACGGATTTGATGCACAACTGGCCCGCTTTGTCTTTGTGGACGCCAGAATATTTTCGGGAAAAATACGGCGATGCAATGGTAGGGGTACAAGTCAATCGCGAATCGAATCCGGACTACGAAATTGAGCGCGATAAACACCAGGTAATGATGTCCCTTGGCACCTTTGTGGATAAAGTCATCAATGGTGGGGAAACCAATGACTATTACATCGGCGCTTATAACGGCACCTTTCATCGACCAAAAATGCAGGGACTTTTTGCCGATATGGAGATGTTTTCGGAGTATTTAGAGGTCAAACCCGACCCGGCTCAAATGACCTTTTGGTTCGGTCCTGCGGGCACCATTACGCCGCTGCATTTTGATTCTCTCAATACCTTTTTGTGTCAAGTGTACGGACGCAAGCGAATCAAGCTGATTTCTCCGAATCACAAACATTTGCTTTACAATCGCGGGCGCTATCACAGTTACATTGACTTAGAAAATCCAGATTACGAGCAATTCCCGCTGCTGGAGAATGTCAATATTATCGAGACAGTATTGGAACCGGGAGAAGTGTTGTTTATGCCCGTGGGATGGTGGCATCATGTGAAGGCGTTGGATATTGCAGTTTCGGTTTCGCTGATGAATTTTGTGTTTCCTAACGAGTACGAGTAAATCCAGAGACAATGGCAGGTTATGGAGGAGGAAAAAGGTGATAGAAACTGAGTCGAAAACGGTGCAGGTGATGCTGTTAATGGTGGGAGGGCATCAGTGCGAATTCTCCCTTGCAGCAGATGCGCCACTGTTGCGGGAGCTATTCCAAGCGCTGATAAATCCCCGGGAAAACCGCGATCGCCTGTTTGAAATTCCGATGGGGGATGAAGATAATTCGACGGTTTACATTGTCGGTCAATCCCTAGTGGCGATCGCCACCGATCCGGCGATCGAACTGCAACCGATGCAGGTGACAAATGCGGCAGAAACGATGGCGCAATCTGCATCGGTTTCTCCAGTGCAGGTGATTGAATCGCGGGTGGTACAACTGGATGATTTTCTGCCACACGGGGAGTATCAGCGCCTTTTAGAAACCTGTTTGCCCCAGTCTTCCGGGATGGAAATTAGTGGGGTGCAGCTTCCGACGCCGGATTCTTTTGCGCCGTTTCGAGAACTGATTTTAAATCGGGTGGGCGCGGTGCTTCCGGATGTTTTGCTGCGCTTAGGAATTCCGGATTTTCCGCTTCCGTTAATTGAGGCGGTGGCGATTCCCGACTCTGAGGGAAAACCCGAACCGATGACCCGGGACGATGGGTCGCCAGAAACGGCGGTCAGAGTGCTGAATTTTGTGTATTATTTCTCTCGAGAACCGAAACCGTTTACCGGGGGTGAATTGCTGATTTACAATAGCAAAATTGAGGGAGAGAGTTTGAATCCGGCGGAGACTTTTCAAACTGTAGAACCGCGCAATAATAGTGTGGTGTTTTTCTTCAGCAGCGACAGTTATGAAGTGTTGCCCGTGAGGGGGAATTCGCCGGCGTTTAGCGATCGCTGTTTTAAGGTGAAGGGGTGGTTGCGGAAAAGTTAAGGAAGCGATCGCGGAAAGTTTGATGCCGGATATGCCGAATTTGAACCGGTGAATGATAGGATTTTCAGAAAGTACCCGCGATCGCGGGTACTTTCTGAGGAATCGCCAGATCTCAGTTCCAGGTTACACTTATCGCAGGTAAATTGATATGACATCCACTTTCGCGCAAACGAATATCCAAACGGTTCACGTGATGCTACTGATTGCGGGAGGACATCAGTGCGAACTCGAACTTCCTGCTAATGCGCCGCTTTTGCGCCAACTCCTCGAAGCGATGGCGCAGGGGTCGCAAAATCCAGAGTCAGGGAGTCGGTTGTTTCAGATTCCAATGGAAGAAGGGGGTGCAACGCTGTACTTTCCCAGCGAATCGATTGTGGCGATCGCCACCGATCCGCCGATTTCTCTGGAGGATTTGTCCCTAACCGCCAATAACGAAGTGGTTTCCGCGCCGCAACCGCAACCGCAACCGCAACCGCAATCCGACAATGGGCAAAATCCGCAGTTAATCTCCTCGCGATATGTGCTGATGGAAAACTTCCTCTCTCCAGCAGACAACCAGCGCCTGCTACAGTATGTGTTGCACAAACAGCCAGAGTTTGAAAGCAGCAAAGTCGGAAGTAACGATCCCACTCATCGTCAATCGAAAATATTATACTATTTTGATGAAGCGTTTGACCAGTTGATAAAAAATCGCATCCGAGATGCTTTCCCCCAAGTGGTGCAACAACTTGGCCTCTCCCTGTTTGAAATCGCGCAAATCGAAGGTCAAATAACCGCTCACAATGACGGGCATTATTATAAGGTTCACAACGACAATGGGGATACCGAAACTGCCACGCGAATTATTAGCTACGTTTACTATTTCCATCGAGAACCGCAGCAGTATAACGGCGGGGCCTTGCGACTGTACGATTCTTGGAAACTTAGCGAGACTTTATATTCTCAGGCGGAATCTTTCACCGACATTCAACCGCGCAACAACAGCATCGTATTTTTCCTCAGCAGCTATTGCCATGAAGTGATGCCCGTCAGTTGCCCCTCGCGAGAGTTTGCGGACAGTCGCTTTACGTTTAACGGTTGGATCCGTTATGCATCTTGATGGATTAGAGTAGAGATGCGCGACAGCGCGTCTCTACAACTCCACCTGTTTTATCCAGGGTTAACGTTAGAAACTGCAAGACTTTCGGGGAAATTCCCATCGAATTTAATCCCTACAATATTTCCCCTAAAATGGCGTCGCTTCACCAATTTAATCCTTTAGATAGAGAAGGATATCGGCCTTTGGATAGATGCAGGGCTGAGAATAAAGGAAGTAGTTTGTTAGTGATTTGATAGTGCAATCTGAGCGCGCCACCCCTCTGCGGGGGCTACTTTCAGGCTAATCATTTGAATTCCAACATCAGGATAACAAAACGACAATAATTTGAGTAAAAGACGATGACACAAAACTCTTCATCAGAATGGATCGATCGCTTGGCGCGGTTTGGGTATGCGGCGAAAGGCATAGTGTATGCCCTTGTGGGAGTGCTGGCGGTGCAGGCGGCATTTACCGGCGGCGGAAAAACCACCGACACCAAAGGCGCGCTACAAACGATAATCAGTCAGCCTTTCGGACAGATTTTACTCACTTTAGTGGCGATCGGATTGTTTGGATACGTGCTGTGGCGCTTCGTAGAGGCGATCGTGGATCCGGAACATCACGGTTCCGATGCCAAAGGCATTGGAAAGCGCATCGGATATGCCATCAGCGGGATTATCTATGGTGCGTTAGCATTGACGGCGGTGGGCATGGTTTCCGGTTCCCAAAGCACTGGAGGCGGTGGCACCTCCACCCAAGGCTGGACGGCCCGCTTGATGTCACAACCCTTTGGGCGCTGGTTGGTGGGCGTTGTGGGCGCGATCGTCGTTGGGGTTGGCTTTTATCATTTCTATAAAGCATTTACGGCCAAGTTCCGCAAAAAGTTAAAAGTGCGAGAAATGAGCCTCAAAGAAGAAAAATGGGCGGTTCGAATCGCGAAATTCGGCTTAGTCGCCCGGGGCGTGGTTTTCGTGATTATCGGCTTTTTCCTCTTGCAAGCTGCCTATCAGTCGGATGCCAGCGAAGCTAGAGGACTTGCAGGGGTACTCGATACCCTGTTGCGGCAGCCCTATGGCCCTTGGTTGATGGGATTGCTGGCACTGGGTCTGGTGGCCTATGGTATCTATATGGGGGTACAAGCTCGCTATCGTCGGATTATAGCCCCGAATATCGATCCGGGAGAAGCGGTGAGTGCGGGGCAATAATAGCGGGGGATTGCCGGGGAAGGGCGGGCGATTGAAATCGCGCCTGGGCAGGCTAAGTCCGCCTACGCGGACTAATAAAAGGCGGGCGATTGAAATCGC
>NZ_JAYFEQ010000518.1:0-316 GCF_055795085.1 Phormidium sp. CCY1219
CTTCGTTCCGAATGTCGATTGTTCGTGCCTTTAGGACGCCACTATACGCCGGGTTTCTTTTGAGTGTGTGGAAGGTCGATAAACTACTCGCCTTCCCCTTTATCCTTTGCCTTTTTTGGCTCCAGCGTGTCAGTCTAATTTTCGCTGGTTTAACGTATCGACGTTTTAAACGTGGCTTCGTTTTCCTGTCCATAGACACTTGCTCGATGGGGTACCTGCTTAGACTCAGGCTTAACCATCTTTCCTCCCCGCTTCACGGATTGATGACCAGTCGCTACCGTGGGGGAGGTGCTTTCACATGACACACTTCATGGGG
>NZ_JAYFEQ010000519.1:0-7467 GCF_055795085.1 Phormidium sp. CCY1219
GGTATCATATCCTCGCCCAACCCCACTTTTTGAATCAACACCCCAGAGTTCACGTCTCGCGGCATAGACGCTCCACACTAAGTGGAAACCGCCACTGCGGTGGGTCGCACTAAATTGCGATCGACTAACAACTCAGCTATCTGCACTGCATTTAATGCGGCACCTTTGCGAATTTGATCGCCACTGAGCCACAGTTCGATCGCATTGGGATTGGAAATATCCTGGCGAATGCGACCTACGAACACTTCATCGCGACCGGTGGCTTCCATTGGCATGGGGAAATAATTCGCCTGCCAGTCTTCTACGAGTTTCACCCCCGCCGCCTCGCTCAAAATTTCTTTGGCCCGACTCACGCTGAATGGGGCGGCAAATTCCAGGTTGATGGCTTCCGAATGTGCCCGCAGCACTGGCACGCGCACGCAGGTGGCGGTAATTTTGATGTCAGAGTCGCCAAATATCTTGCGCGTCTCGTTGACCATTTTCATTTCTTCCTGGCAGTACCCGCGATCGTCGAGCGGGGAATTATGCGGGAATAAATTAAAGGCCAGGGGGTATGGGAATGCCTCGGTTTTTGGCGTCTGACCTGCCAGAATTGCTTTCGCCTGCTCTTTCATTTCTTCCATCGCCCTCGCCCCGGCACCACTGGCGGATTGATAGGTGGATACCACAATCCGCTGCACCGTTTGTTCCTGATGCAAGGGCCACACGGCAACGTTCATCAAAATTGTCGTGCAGTTGGGATTGGCGATAATGCCCTGATGGCGATCGGCGGCTTCTGGGTTCACCTCGGGCACCACTAGGGGCACCTGCGGATCCATCCGATAGGCGCTGGAGTTGTCCACCACCACCGCACCGGCCTCCACCGCTTTCGGTGCCCAGCATTTCGAGGTGGATCCCCCCGCCGAGGCCAGTACCAGGTCTACATTGTCAAACGAATGCTCTCCCACGGCTTCTACGGGGATCCGTTGGCCTCGGAAGGGGAGGGTTTTCCCCGCCGATCGCTCGCTGGCAAGCAGCTTTAACTCGGATAGGGGAAACGCGCGCGTTTCCAGTAACGATAACAATTCTGTGCCTACGGCACCGGTCGCGCCAAGAATCGCAATCTTGTAAGATTTCGGCAAATCAATTTCCTCCTCTCAACTTGATATCTGGGACTTGAGTCACAATAGATTTAGATTCAAATAATTTTCTCTATCTAGGTTATTTCTTTAGCGGGTTTTAATTTTCATGGTATTTTGGCCGATAAAAATTTTTTTGTGGTAATAAGTCTTTTAAATCGGATGTTAATGGGGGGTTGGAATTTAAACCCTCTGGCTGGATCCACTGGGAAGGGCTGATTTTTTTGCTCCGCCAATCCCCCGATCGCAATTTATCTCCCCTATTGCTACTCCGGGGGTTGGTTCAGGCAGGTTTTTGCCAGCGGTTTTCGGCTACTAAATTGCTTGCTAGCTGGTTGTTGGTCAATGAATGAGAGGTAACTGGTGGTTTGAGGAACTTTCGGTGCGATCGCTACCCAACTAGAGTGGGGCGATCGCCCCGACCAATGAAATCGGCAGCGAGGGAGGTTTCCTTGCCGATTGGTGCCGCCGTAGGTACATCTGGGGGCTTTGGCGCGGGGTTCGCGCGGACTCGTTGCACCCTCAAACTGCCCGAGGGCGATCGGGTGTGAAAGCCATTCGTGCCGAATTACAGCGGGGGTTGGCTCTGATATTATTATAAGCATTGAATGGCAAAAAAACCGTTCTTTGGGTGGGAATTGTGGAGCGATCGGCATTGGAGTCAAGGGTGAGCTATTCGGTGTTGGGAGGCACGAGGACGCCAGTGCATCGAGTTCGGTGGGGGTGGTTTGCCCCGGGCGGGTCGATGAGCCAGGGGAGAGGGAGTCACCAGCGCCACGGCGGAGGGCGTGGGGTTTTCTGTTCTGGCGTCTTTGGGAAAATTTAAGATTTGAGCGGGGAAATCCCTCGGGAGCGCCTCCCGAAAGAGCTGACGCCTTCATCGGGAGAGAGTTTTTTCCCCGGGGGTGTTAAATAGCCGCGCGCGATCGGCTAGGATCTATATTTGCGACAAACGAGCTAGGGAGGTAGGGATTTTGGCCAGCCCCCTAGCGAGAAGCTTATGTCTGGCGTCAGCGGCGCGCGATCGCCGCACTTGGAAGAGCCAGGAAAGCATGTTGTACAGATGCCAATCCAACAGGGCGTCACAGACCCTTTAAACTTGAGAAACTGCAGAATTTGTCTTGTCAAAGCCGATGAAAGTTACCCAGGAAAAGCTTCCCGCCAGCCAACTTGGCCTTGAAATTGAAGTCCCGTCCGAGATGTCTAAGAAAGCCTACGACCAGGCGATCGCTCAATTCAGCCGACAGGCTAGCATTCCTGGGTTTCGCAAAGGCAAAGTGCCGCGCCAGGTGTTGCTACAGCGATTGGGCGCTTCGCGGGTGAAAGCGGCAGCATTGGAAGACTTGATTCAAGATTGCGTCGAAAAAGCGATCGAGTCAGAAGATATCCAAGCGCTGGGAAATTTTCAGCTATTGAGTTCCTTCGAGGAGCTAATCAGTGGCTATCAACCCGGAGAACCGCTGACCTTTTCCGTGTCCGTGGACGTGCCACCAGAAGTGGAGCTTCAGGATTACGCGAACTTGCAGGTCAAAGCCGAAGAAGCCAAGTACGATCCGGCGGAGGTAGACAACTTTTTAGAAGAACGGCGCAAAGAGCAAGCCACGTTAATCCCTGTAGAAGAGCGACCCGCGCAGAAGGGGGATGTGGCGATCGTGGATTATGAAGGGAAAATTATCCCCGAACCGGGAGCCGAACCGGAACCACTGCCCGGAGGAGAAGCGCAAGATTTTCAGATCGAACTCGAAGAAGGTCGGTTTATTGAAGGGTTCGTGGAAGGAGTCATCGGGATGAATCCAGAGGAAACGAAAGAAATTTCGGTGAATTTTCCGCAAGATTATCCCAATGAAGACTTACAGGGCAAAGAAGCGCGCTTCCAAGTCACCCTGAAAGAACTCAAAGAAAAAGAGTTGCCGGAATTAGATGATGACTTTGCCCAAGCAGTTAGCGAGTTCGAGACCCTCGACGAACTGCGCTCCTCCATCGAGTCCCAGCATAAAGAGCGAGCCGAACGGGAGACGAAAGCCAATAAAGAGGGAGCTATCCTCAAAGAATTGGTGAAAGTGGTGGAAGTGGATTTGCCCCAGACCCTGGTCGATCGCGAAGTGGATAACATGTTGCAGCAATCGGCAATGCAGCTTGCCAATTACGGGATTGACGTAAATAAGCTGTACACGAAGGAAAATTTGCCGGCATTGCGCGAGCAAACGAAACCGGAAGCGATGGAGAAGCTGAAACAATCCCTGGCCCTGAAAAAAGTCAGCGATCGAGAAAATATCGAAGTGACCGATTCAGACATCAACGCCCGCATTGAAGAATTAAAAGACCAATTGCCGTCAGATCTGGATATGCAGCGCTTGCGCGAAGCCGTCAGATCGGAACTGCAGAAAGAAAAAGCCCTGGCGTGGCTGGAAGAACACGCTACCATTGAACTGGTGAGTCCAGGGACTCTGGCCGCAGAAGAAGGGGAAACAGAAGCAGAACAAGCAGAAGCATCGTCAGATGCGATCGAAACCACTGCTGTGGAACCGGAATCTCAAGCCAGTGAGTAATCCCCAGTAAGCTCAGCCGCTCGTTGCAGCCGCCCAAACCGGGAGCCAGGGAAATGACCAAGCAGAAAATGGATCCAGACGTCAATGAGTTTGGATATTTTTCTGTAAATTTTCACCAGTCCTCGGTTGGCTGCGGCATAATAAGAACAGAGAGCCAACTCATTTGGCAAGCTCTAGCCTAGGAGAAACATTTGACATCCACTCGCTCGATGGCAGACCCTCGCATGAATTTGGATCGGATGCTACTATCTCAGACCCCTTATTTTCCAATTGCTGGCTCGAACTCCCCAGAAATTGAGTCCATCAGCACCAATGTGATTCCAATGGTGGTGGAACAGTCGGGGATGGGCGAGCGGGGTTTTGATATTTACTCCCGTCTGCTACGGGAGCGAATCGTGTTTCTGGGAACGCCGATCGACGATAGCGTTGCTGACTCGATTGTGGCTCAACTGCTTTATTTAGATGCAGAAGATCCGGAGAAGGACATTCAGCTCTATCTGAATTCCCCTGGGGGTTCGGTGACAGCAGGCATGGCAATTTACGACACCATCCAGCAGATTCGACCCGATGTGGTGACGATCTGTTATGGGTTGGCCGCCAGCATGGGAGCCTTTTTACTCTCTGCCGGTACGAAGGGAAAGCGGATGTCTCTGCCGAGCTCTCGGATTATGATTCACCAACCTCTCGGTGGTGCCCAGGGACAAGCGGTTGATATTGAAATTCAAGCCAAGGAAATTCTTTATCTCAAACAAACGTTAAACGAATTACTGGCGGAACATACAGGTCAACCGCTCGAACGAATTGAAGCCGACACGGATCGTGACTTTTTCATGTCGGCAGAAGAGGCCAAAGATTATGGTCTCATTGACAAGGTGATTACCAAGCAGGGTCTTCCGACATCGGGAGAGGCTGTTACCGCACAGAACTAAGAGGCCGTCTATGTCTAAGTACGACTCCCATCTAAAATGTTCCTTTTGTGGCAAATCTCAGGAGCAGGTTCGCAAGTTAATCGCAGGTCCGGGAGTCTATATCTGCGATGAATGCGTGGATCTGTGTAATGAAATTTTAGATGAGGAGCTATTTGACTCCAATACTCCAGCCCCGCAACCGGTACCTCCGCGCGCAGCAGAACCGCCGCAAAAGCGGCGATCGCGCTCGGCCAATTTATCGTTGAATCAAATTCCCAAGCCGCGCGAGATTAAAAAACATCTCGACGAGCATGTAATCGGCCAAGAGGAAGCGAAAAAGGTGCTTTCCGTAGCGGTTTACAACCACTACAAGCGCCTGAGCTTCGCTCAAGCGAAAGCCAGCGGGAAAATTGCTAGCGACGATTTGGTAGAGCTGCAAAAGTCGAACATTCTGCTGATCGGGCCGACGGGTTGTGGGAAAACCTTGTTAGCGCAAACCTTGGCTGACATTCTGGACGTTCCCTTTGCCGTAGCGGATGCCACAACGCTCACTGAAGCAGGGTACGTCGGGGAAGATGTGGAAAATATCTTGCTTCGTTTGCTACAAGTGGCAGACCTGGATGTTGAAGAGGCACAGCGCGGCATTATCTATATTGATGAAATCGACAAAATCGCGCGCAAGAGCGAAAATCCTTCGATCACCAGAGATGTGTCCGGCGAAGGCGTGCAGCAGGCACTGCTGAAAATGTTGGAAGGTACGGTGGCTAACGTGCCTCCCCAAGGCGGACGCAAACACCCTTATCAAGATTGCATTCAAATCGATACCAGTAACATTCTGTTTATCTGCGGCGGCGCTTTCGTCGGTCTGGATAAGGTGGTGGAACAGCGCATTGGCAAAAAATCAATGGGCTTCGTTCAACCCGGTGAGGGTCCATCGAAGGAAAAGCGCACGGCGGATATTATTAAGAATCTGCAGCCCGATGACTTGGTGAAATTTGGGATGATTCCAGAATTCATCGGTCGGATCCCGGTGGCGGCTGTGGTGGATCCGCTGGATGAAGATGCGCTGACGGAAATCTTGACCGAACCGAAGAACTCTCTGGTGAAGCAGTATCAGAAGTTGCTGCGGATGGATAACGTACAGCTCGAGTTTAAGCACGAAGCGATTCGGGCGATCGCTCAGGAAGCCTACCGCCGCAAGACGGGGGCGCGGGCATTACGCGGAATCGTGGAAGAACTGATGCTCGAAGTGATGTACGAATTGCCGTCGCGCAAGGATGTGACTCTCTGTACGATTACTCGGGAAATGGTGGAAAAACGCTCCACAGCCGAGCTGCTGCTCCATCCTTCCTCTCTACCCAAGCCGGAATCAGCATGAAAAATGTGATGAAGGAAGAAGGATGAAGCCTTTAAGAATGAACAATGCAGCACGAAGGGGCAATTTTGCCGCGATCGCTTCGTCTGAATTGTGAACTTTTTGGCTTCATCCTTCCCACTTCTCGCCGCTTGGGGTTTCAAAGTTGATGGTAAACTCTCTAAAGCGTAGTTAAAATTCTCCAAAATCGGGATGCCCTACATTCAGGTTCGCGGCGTCAAACATTATTACGAGTGGATCGGCCAAGAAACACCCATCGGCAATAAACCCGTGCTGGTGTTTCTTCATGGTTGGGCGGGTTCCGGTCGGTATTGGCAAACCACCGCCCGCGCGCTGCTCGATGAGTTTGATTGTTTGCTTTACGATATGCGCGGTTTTGGCCGATCGCGCTTGCCCCTGCAGCCTCCAGCCCTCGATTACGAGCTGGAAACCTACGCCGATGACCTGGCCGCACTTTTAGATGAGTTGCAATTAGAACGGGTCTATCTGAATGCTCATTCAATGGGGGCATCAGTGGCCACTCTGTTTCTCAACCGCTACCCAGAGCGAGTTGAAAAGGCAATTTTAACCTGTAGTGGAATCTTTGAATACGACGAAAAAGCCTTTAGCGCATTTCATAAATGGGGCAGTCTGGTGGTGAAGTACCGCCCTCGGTGGCTGGCTTTTGTCCCGATGATGGATCGGATGTTTATGGCACGATTTTTATATCGCCCCATTCAGGCGGCGGCAAGCCGTGCTTTTCTGTCCGATTATTTGATGGCAGATTATGAGGCGGCGGTCAATACGATTTTTACTTCGGTGAGCAAAAAAGCAACGGAAGTGATGCCGCGCGAATTTTCCCAGTTACAGGTGCCGGTGCTGCTGGTGGCAGGCGAACGCGATCGCATTATTCCCGCAGAAATGGGACGTCAGGCAGCAGCCCTCAATCCGTCTTTCGTGCAGTTTGTGGAAATTGCCGATACGGCTCATTTCCCGATGCTAGAAGATTCGGTGACTTATTTGAATCGCGTGCGCGAGTTTCTCAATACCCGGGTGGCTGAGTCTCCGGTGGATGTGACGCGCCGCTAACCCTGCCTTGGGCTGAGTCATTTAGCCATAACCAAGCGATCGCAGCAAACTCTGACAATCGTCAGGGTTGATTTTTTCTGCTTCGTACAGTTCTAGCACCCCCTCGGCTAAGACGTACATGGCGGCAGCGCGATCGATGTACTCTTGCGCGCCGCTCAGTGCTGCCTCGGCGGTGTCGTAAATTCCCCAGTCCGTGCAAATGGTGTTTCTACCGGGGGGCAAACAACGGTTTGTCCATTCTTCTCCTAGGGGCACTGCTGAAATGGTCCACTCCCGATAGAATGCCGTGATAGTCCTCATTTTTTCTACTGATTAACCTCCCTGAATGCTGGGTTGGGATGAGCGAGAATTCCTCCCTACTTTCACGATAATCTCCGATACGTTTGGAAACCCCCGTGCTTTAGCCGGGGGAGGAAAAACGAACTTGCGGCTTTAGCCGCCGTCAAAAC
>NZ_JAYFEQ010000520.1:0-1253 GCF_055795085.1 Phormidium sp. CCY1219
CATCGGGGCGGATTCCGCCATCATGGGGGTTTCTTCCGTCATGGGGGTTTCTTCCGCCATCATGGGGGTTTCTTCCGTCATGGGGGCGGATTCCGCCATCATGGGGGTTTCTTCCGTCATGGGGGCGGATTCTTCCACAGGAGAGACCGTCTCGGTCGCAGCCGTTTGAGCTTTTTCTAAGGCTTCTGCACGCACCCCTTGGGAGAGGATATGCAAGACCCCACCCAGGGCGAAAATGCTTAAGGTTGCGATTAAAACAGCGATCGAGTCAGATGGGATTTTGGCAGTTGTGTCCGAAGACATTTCGTTGAAAGACATAGTTCGGATCCTCTTTTCGTTGCTTTGAGCCAGCTTCTTGCCGATCGATAGGTTCGGAAAATTAAGTATAGGTTTTCCGCGTCGCATTCATCAACAAGTTTTATGTTTGAGGGTGAACCCTACCACAATCGAACAAGGCGAAAAGTCTACCAAGAACAGTTACTCTCGGAAAAATCCTCTTAGCGCGATCGCGCAAACCCTATGCTAACGGCGGCAAAATGCCCCACAAAGCCCCTGGCTGAGGGATGGTGCAGACTCTGCGATCGCGCTTTGGTTAGTCCTTATTCTACCCAAAAACTGACCTCGAGAATTCCACTGGGTGGTGAAGAGCAGGGGGAATTCTCCCTGGGATTGGGGCATTTCTCCCACTGAGTTGGGATTGACAGGGGCGCTCAACGTTGCTACTCAGTATGGCCGATGTAGCCTTCCACCCACCGATTCAGACGGTGGTGGGAGGCGTCGCCCCATCTTCTCTTACCCTCACCGGATGGATGAAGTGCCGGGAAAAACTGGAATGGGTTTGCCAACTTTGGTTCGATTTGTCGCTTGTTTCTAAATGGATAATTTCTGCCCCTTTGGCGATCGCGGCGGGCGACCCACGGGGATCGCGCTTCGTCCTCCCGCTTACATCGGTGGTGCTGCTGCATTCGCGACCCCAGCAACGGCGCGATCGACTGCTGATTTCCCCAGGAAGCACAGCACTCCCATCGCCGCGATCGCTTGCACGGTTTTGCAGTGGGAGGGGTTTAGGGCAATTTCTTTGCCACTCATGGGCGGCATTTCTCGATTTCCCCTTCGTCAATCAACCCCATTAGACAGGGTTTTTTCGTTCTCTCGCCTTCCATTGTCCCGCTCGAGTTGTGACGTACTCCCGACGCCGACCGCTTAGGCGGTACGGCGCGGGCTTCTGCGCCCAGACCTTTGAGATCTGGGTT
>NZ_JAYFEQ010000521.1:0-3638 GCF_055795085.1 Phormidium sp. CCY1219
ACTTGGCTCAATCCAAAGTTCTCTGGTAAGATTGACTTCAATATTATCCCATGACCTAAAAAAATGTAGGGTGGGCAATGCCCACCCTACGACTACTAAAAAAATGTAGGGTGGGCATTGCCCACCCTACGACTACCACAACCACGAGGACTGAGGGGTTTATAATGCGATCGCTTCTAATTCGCGACGAGGATTATATCGACGAACTTGTTGCAGTTTTTCGTAATACTCCCGTTCTGACTCGCTGAGGGTTGTAGGAATCGCAATTTTCAGCCGCACGATTTGGTCGCCTCTTTGCTGATTTCTTAACGGCCAACCTTTCCCGCGCAAGCGCAGAGATTGTCCGGATTGAACTCCCGCAGGCACAGTCATTTCTACTGAACCATCGGGGGTAGGAACGGTGACTTTTGTACCCAGTGCGGCTTCATCGGGAGTAATGGGAAGTTCGCACACTAGGTTATCGCCCTCGAAGTCAAAAAATCGATGAGAAGCGAGTTCGATATTCAGGTACAAATCGCCGCGTTTTTGACTGTAAGGATTGACCGGTCCTTTTCCGCGCAGGCGAACGCGACTTCCGGGTTTAACGCCGCGCGGAATTCGCACGTTAATGGTTTCCCCATTGACTTGGAGGCGCTTTTGAACGCCGTGGAAGGCTTCTTCCATCGTCAGGGTAATTTGCGCTTCGGCGTCTTGAGTCGGGGCTTCAGTGTGGAATCCCCCACCAAAACCACCGCCGAATAAATCTTCAAAATCACCGAAACCACCGGGTTGAGCGCCGCCGTAGTTATAGACTCGGCGTCCGCCGGTTCTCGCACTTCCCCCAAAGCGTCCGAGCAATTCATTGATAAAGTCTTCAAAGTTGCCGTACTGACTGAAATCATACCCTTGTGTGCCAAACCCACCTGGGCTTTGGCCACCAGCACCGGCATGTTTCCAGTATTGACCAAATTGGTCGTATTTTTGCCGCTTTTCGGGGTCGGAAAGCACTTCATACGCTTCGTTCACTTCTTTGAAGCGTGCTTCGGCATTTTTGTCGTCGGGATTGACGTCGGGGTGATATTTTCGGGCGAGTTTGCGAAAGGCTTTTTTAATTTCATCGGCACTCGCAGAGTTGCTCACCCCTAAAATTTCATAATAGTCTTTAAAATCCGTTGCTGGCATTAATAACTTCCTCCTGTAAGGATTATTGTGGCGACTAGATTCAACTGTAGAAAGATGAGAGCGATCGCACCCAATGGTGCTGGTGAAATAGCTGGCGCACAAGCGGCAATCGGGTGCGATAAAATACCGGGTTTCCGAGCGAAGAGTTACGGCGATCGCCTCATGCAGAAACCCGGTGGTGTAAGTTACCCGTCACGGTTGGATTTCAATGGCCACACAATGGCCGCTTCAACTGGCTAAAAAACCGTCGAAGTTGGGAGAGAAGGGGTACCGCCACTGGGGACGGGTTGACCCTGGAAATTCCGCGTGACTTCCTTTAGCTGACGTTAACTTTGACGACTTTATTTTTCTCGTCTTCGGCTTTCGGTAGATGGAGTTTGAGGATACCATCTTTGTATTGCGCTTCTACTTTGCTGTTTTCGATGCGAGCGTTTAAAGGAATCACGCGGCGGAATTGACCGTAACGGAATTCGCTGCGGAAAGAACCGTTTTCTTCGTGCTGGGTTTCGGTTTTTCGTTCGCCGCTAATGGCCACCGCTTCGGCAGAAACTTGCACGTCGAGATCCTTGGCTTCCATGCCCGGAACTTCCATTTTTAGGTTAATTGCTTCCGGGGTTTCCTCCATTTCTACTGGGGGGACAAAGCTACCCGTTATGGGTTCGCCATTGGTGGTGCTTAGGTTATCAAACAGACGATTCATTTCCCGTTGCAGGCTGTCGATTTCCCGGAAAGGAGAGTAACGAATTAAAGCCATAACTATCTTACCTCCAATCTTAGTCTTTCAACTGTAGAGAGGCTTAAATCCCAAGCCTCTTTTGCTTCTCTGTTATCACTATATCGAGGCTCAACTAGGGGTTGGGTTCGGTTTTGCGATCTGGAAAATGTCGCAATTTCCACACAGGGGGTTTCAGAAGACTTAACAAAGGAAACGCAGCGGGTTTAACGGAAGCCGCAGGGGCGGGCAGGGAATTATTTTTTATTCTGTATGGAGGGTGGCGAAGGAAGAAGGAAGAAACGGTTGAGGGGCGATCGCTTAAGGGAGTTGCTGCAAGACTTCCCGGCGGGAGTACGCCACCACTACAGCCGGGATAAAATCTGGGGGTTGCCGATGATATGGGATTCCATCGCTGCAAATTAGGCTCTCGCAGGACTTTAATCCCTGCTAATATGAGGAGGTCCGGTGGGAGGCTAGCCAAACACGAGCGGTTGAAATCTCCCTAAGACTTGCTAAGCTTGCCTACCCGGCGTATTTTGTTAAACGATTTGTAAACTTAATATATGTCAGTCCGTTAAAAAGCGGGTTCTAGAAATCGCCCCTAACCAGGCACTCGTGGCTCTACGCGGCGGAATTCTTTTTCAGGCTATTTTTATAAATCAGCTCGATCGCCCAGATTTGAAACAGAGTTTACCTGTGGGGAAAGGAGAAAATGGCTCGCAGTTGGGTTTATAATGTCCGGGAAATTAACTTAAAATATAATTCCGTGAGGGACGATCGCGGATATCGAGGCGGGCAATTCACGTTCTATATCCGGCGGGATAACGCTGTCTGTCAAGGGATAAAAATAGATTCTTTTGGGGTAGCGATCGCCTCGGTTTCCCTGCTGTGGAGTTCCCTTTTCACTGGTGTTACCCGAAGGGCATGGGCTTTTCAATCCAGTGATTTGGCGTCGGGACAAGCAACCGCAGGCTTGAGAGTATTGGCTTCGGTGCGATCGCCCTATAATTCTCCCTAGTGCAGGGACAGGAATACCGGACCTCCGCGCGATCGCTTGGCTTCGGTTTGCCGGCAATATGGCCATCTTCCGGCGGAATCGCACTTCTAGTTCTGGCTGGTTCTTCGCTCACACTTGCCGCGATCGCACCGATTTTTCTGGTAGAGTCACGGTGTTCTCCCCAAAGAGGCGATCGCCTTTCTTTCTCAAAATACGCGCATTCTCCTCTCGGCTGGTCTTCCCCCCTTTCCTGCGATTAATTTCGACTTTTCCCAACAGAAAAGGGGGAGCAATTACAGGCAAATGCTATGAAAAACTAGCACCAACCAGCCATCTTTTTCTCCTGGCGACCTCTGTCGCTTTCTCTACAGGCGATCGCCGGACCACGGAGTCACCTCTAACATCCCCGCTGGGGTAAATACAACCTGAAAATTCGCCACAGGTTGTTGGGGAACTCCTGGCGCGGAAGTGGTCACTAACTCCGGAAGCGGAATTTCATTGGCGTATTCAGTCCCTATGGGATCCACCGCTTCGTAGGAAACGATCTGCCCTTGTTCGTTGATGGTCACTTGATAAACTAAATCCTCCTGGAATGTCGGATAGGTTCGCCAAGTTTGGTCGATGACGTTGTACAACTGCTGGTTTAAATTCTCTACCGTTGTCGGGTCAGTAATTTCTGGCGAGTCCTCCATCGGGGCGGATTCCGCCATCATGGGGGTTTCTTCCGTCATGGGGGTTTCTTCCGCCATCATGGGGGTTTCTTCC
>NZ_JAYFEQ010000522.1:0-200 GCF_055795085.1 Phormidium sp. CCY1219
CCAAATCCCACAGTTTCAGGGTTTGATCATCGGATGCCGAGACGGCTCGTTTCCCGTCCGGGGCGATCGCTACTGCTGTTACCCCGTAACTATGCCCAGTGAGGGTGGCCAGTTCCCTCGCCCTCTCCAAATCCCACAGTTTCAGGGTTTGATCATCGGATGCCGAGACGGCTCGTTTCCCGTCCGGGGCGATCGCTACT
>NZ_JAYFEQ010000523.1:0-422 GCF_055795085.1 Phormidium sp. CCY1219
AATTTTTAGCACAAAGCCAAACCGTCGGCGAAACTACTTTATTGCGTTCGTTTCGCGCTTGGGTGAGAGAGCAGATAGCACAAGCAGAACAGTAGGCGATCGGCTTTTTCTTGAACGAAAGGATGAAGCTGGTAAGAAGCTGGTTGAGGATTGTAGGAAAGCAATTGTCGGCGTTTGATTGCCCGGAGGATATTTTCTTGCAAGTTATATCGGCTCACTTCTGGCATTTGCGCGGCGATCGCCTTCTCCTCTCAGAAGCGCGATCGCCTTTTTCGCATTACAAATACTCAACCTGACCGACCATTTCTTCTGGCGTAAAGACCTCATAAATTAAAATCAGACCTTCAATCATCAGAAATTAGGGTTGGTAAGGGGGAGAACGGAAACCCTCGTCATTTATGCGTAGGGAGGAGTTCTCCCCC
>NZ_JAYFEQ010000524.1:0-52218 GCF_055795085.1 Phormidium sp. CCY1219
TCGCCACTTTCCAGCGGTGGGGGGTTAAGGGCGGAAATTACAGTCATAGCACTCAGAGCGATCGGTGAATTTAAGTTAATTTTAGCTTGAAATTGCGGCGATGTGGGGTCTCATTCCTGCGGGTTGCCGTCAAGGTTAAAATTCAGCAGTTCTATAGAGAGATTTCAAACTGGGGAGAGTGTGGCGAAAGTCGAAGCCTATTATGCAGTTAATATTTTTTTACCCTTCAATTTTTTCTGACATAACCCTTAATCCAGGCGAGACTAATTTTGGCGATCGGTACCTCCAGCTTCACATAGTCGGCTTTTTATCAACTTGCAAAATTCTATAAAATCTTTCAAGCTTTTTAAATGATGTGAGTCGCCTTCAATTCTGTTAATAAGTTGGTCTAAACAATATTTTTCTTGAGCATCACCGGGATTTTTTTTTAGTATAGCGTCTATTCTTTGCTTCAAACACTTTTTTTAAATAAACGTAATGAAACTCGGCATGATTGTAGTCATCATTATAATTTCCCATTAACTCCGGATCCTTCGCCGACACATCATAATACTGAACATAATCTCGTAAAGGCTGTTGGAGCGGCTGCCTGGAGTCGAACATTTTTCGATTTCCCAAAAACCAAGTTTCAATACATCTGTTTTGAACGATTGGAATTAACTTTATATCCCCCAATTGAATATTTTCAGTTTTAATAAAATTGTCAATTTCTTGTTTCTTACTTTCTACCGTATCTTCATCAGCATCAAGACAAACTACTAAATATTCATACTTACCCGTTTCTTTTATTCTGCTTATTGCATCGGGAATATATTCATGGATAATAGAAGGGTACCCATGAGCGCTAATTAAAAAGTAGTTATTTTCCCAAACTTCATCGTAGTGGTTGACTCTCTGAAGTTCGGGCAGCATATATTGCAACCAAGATTTATATACTTTCTTTTCTGTACTTCTGCCTTCCAAAAGAAAATAAATATTCATTCCTCTTCTATTCCCTCAGGATATTCTTCCAGGATATTGATTAAATCAATAAAGGCTTTATGCCTTGATTTGGCAATTCCCAAATCTTGGGAATCTTTAACCTGAACGACACCACCTTGCCGCGTGACAATTTTCCAATGCTTCGGACTGATATTGTTGATAATATAGGGATGATGGCTGGTAATAATAAATTGCAACTCTTTATTTTCAAGGAGTATGTCTGTCATGCTGTCAATACAATTAACCCCCAGACTATTCTCAAATTCATCAATTAGAATTAAACTCCCTTTGGGGGATAAATAAAGTTCGCTGACGTACATTAATGCTTTTAACATCCCTGAAGATATGTTAACTTGTTTTATCCAATCATTAACTCCTTTTTCTTTAAAATAAACCACTGTTGATTCCCGCAACAACTCAGCCAATACAACCGGAATATCGTCAAGGTTTAACGCTTCTATTTTAATATCTTCTATTTCTGAAAATATTTCCCTAACTTTTTCTTTGATTTTTTGAAAAACCTCTGGGAAAGTTCTATACACCAAAGACAGTTTAAGGGAAAGAGGAAGCTCGCTTTCTTGAATGTCTTTTAAAGAAGCATTTTCGTACTGATTCAGCAAAGACACAGAAAGGGTTGAAATCTGTTCTCCGTATTTTAAATCCGCTAAAATAATTTTATTTATTTCCTCGGTTGCGAAACTAATTTCTTCTTCTTGTTTTAGCAAATGCAGGGTGCTTTGGCTTGGGGATAGTTTGGGAGTTTGTATTCCGTTAAAAAGTATTTTTTCTGCGCTTCTATCTACAATTATTTTGTCACTTTTCTCTAGTTTTTCCTTAATAAGTTTATACTCTTTGTCCGACTTGGCTTGACTGCCTAATAAGTGTTTTTGGGTTTCAAATTCTCCTTGCCAGCGATATCGTTGACCTTGACTTGTTAAAAAACATGCATCCCATTTTACTCCATTTAAAGAACCCCCATTTGCAATTTTTTTTAAAGCATGAATTGACCGAAGCACTTGTGTTTTGCCCGCCCCCGATCTGCCCACCAATAAAGTTGGGTTAGCGCTGAACTCAACCCGGTCTAATTTCCAATTGTATTCGCGATCGTGATACTCTAGAGTTTCCAGTTTCATGGTATTGTTTTCGATAGATAAGCGAGAGAGAAAAAGTTTAAAAAAGCTATGCTAAACTAGCATAGAGCATTAAGCCTCCAGGGGTCAAGTAAGATAAACAAATATTAACAGTTACCATTGAACTGGCTACGGCGATCGCCTGTGCCTGTTTTTACTGAACCTAGCGCCCTCCTCACGGATGCCTGAGTCAACAACAGTGGAGTGGAACTCGAGTTCTAACCACTCAACTGACGTTTTTGGCAAACTGTTAGCAACCGATCGCATGCCGCATGTCTTCAAAATCGGTCAGATTGTTTCGCTCTGGCAAAATTTCTTTTGCCTTCTAGAAGATAGTGTGGATGCGATCGCCTTTTTCGCTTCTTAACTTCCACCTTCAGCCATTTGTGCTTCAAATTCTGCTAAAGCTTCGTAGGTTCCCACCTGCCAAGCGCGTTCGACAACTGTAGGAATGATTTCGGCGATCGCAATATCTGGAAACGTGGGACTGGTTTCTGAGGTGACATACTCTCCTTCTCGGAACAAATAGATAGTCAGCATGCCCTTATGGTACACCCAAACTTCCGGAATTGCGATCGCTTTATACGCTTCAATTGTCGTTTTAGACGTCACATCAGTTTCGATTGTGAAATCCGGTGGCGGATCCTCCGGTTCGAGTCGGCGTTTTCCGATCGCCTGCTGATAGTTTTGGATATAGAAACTGGCATCGGTTTCAATTCCTGCCCTTCCTTCTCGTTTAAAGGTGGTCGATCCGAAAGGCTGATATCTTATGCCTGTTGCTTTCAGCAAAGTTTTGACAATATCGGAAATCAGATCGTTAGGGATTTCCTGTTCGGGTAAGGGAGCCATAATTTCTAAGGTGTTGTGACTGTAGGCGATTCTGGCGGCTCTTTTTTCGCGTAATTCCTCTAACAGAGACTCGAATTCTTGCCAACTGACGTTGGGAATGGTAACGGTGCTACCGGGAGCCAGTTGCATGTGACTAACGGGTTTGACAATTGGAGTAATAACAGTCATAATAATTACCCAAAGTGATGATTAATTTATCTCTCGCGTTTCTCTGGGTGATGCTGTCAGTTTTGCCAGTGGATTTCGGCACCATAATCTAGCGCAACTCTATCCTCACCCAAATCAGAAGCGCTATCGGGTTTATTCTAGCAGCCAGCGAAAGATGTCTGCCACAGTTAGCTGAATTTTACTGGTAAAAAGGGGCGGGGTAATTTGTTATTGTGGCTCGTCAAATACCTCCGGTTGTTGCTGCTGACGATCGACAAAAGTTGGGTGGGCGATCGCCCACCGCAACCTGAGAATAAAACAGCGCGCTTACACCTTAAACTTTTCGGTAATGCGCTTCATTGCAGACTCGACATTTTCGCGGCTATTAAATGCCGAAATGCGGAAATAACCTTCGCCAGCCGCACCAAAACCAGAACCGGGAGTGCCTACCACATTGCAATTTTGGAGCAATTTATCGAAGAAATCCCAACTGGATAAACCATTGGGGGTTTTCACCCAAACGTAAGGGGCATTCACGCCACCATAAACCGTCAAGCCGGCTTGGGTGAGTTTTTCCCGAATGATTTTGGCATTTTCCAGATAGAAACCAATCAGTTCTTTGACTTGTTTTTGCCCGGGTTCCGAGTAGACAGCTTCAGCACCGCGTTGCACGATGTAGGACACGCCATTAAACTTGGTAGATTGGCGACGGTTCCACAGTTTCCACAGTTCTACATCGGAACCATCTGCGGCTTTTCCGGTGAGGCTTTTCGGAACCACAGTTAAAGCGCAGCGAGTTCCGGTAAATCCGGCATTTTTGGAGAAGGAACGGAACTCGATCGCGCAATCTTTTGCCCCTTCAATTTCATAGATGGAATGGGGCAGATTGGGGTCAGTAATAAAGGACTCGTAAGCGGCATCAAACAGAATGATAGAGCCATTGGCTTTGGCATAATCGACCCATGCTTTTAAATCTTCTTTAGTCGCCGTGGCCCCGGTGGGATTATTGGGGAAGCACAGGTAAATTAAATCGACTTTTTCCGAGGGAAGTGGGGCGGTAAAATTATTCTCGGCAGTGATGGGCAAATACACCAATCCTTCGTATTCGCCTTTCTCGTTTACCGATCCGGTATGCCCCGCCATGACATTGGTATCCACATAAACGGGATAAACCGGATCGGTGACGGCAATTTTGTTATCTTTGCCGAAAATATCGAGAATATTTCCGGTGTCGCACTTGGAACCGTCGGAGATGAAGATTTCCGTGGCGTCGATCGCGCATCCGCGCGCCTGAAAGTCATGGGCGGCAATTTTCTCGCGCAACCAGAGGTAGCCTTGTTCGGGTCCGTACCCTTTGAAGGTGGCGCGATCGCCCATTTCCTCCACCGCTTTCTTCATCGCATCGCAACAGGCTTGGGGCAGGGGTTCGGTGACGTCACCAATGCCGAGTTTGATAATCTCCGCCTCCGGATTCGCCTGGGCAAAGGTGTTCACCCGTCGCGCAATTTCCGGAAACAGGTAGCCTGCTTTTAATTTCAAGTAGTTGTCGTTAATCGTTGCCATAGTCAATCCTTACAAGCGCCGTAGTACAGTTTACGGCAAAGGGTGACATTACCGATAGAGGGTGCAGTTGCGATCGCCGCCCAGGGGAAACCCAAACTCTCCCGCGATCGCCTTTACAGCGCCCCATGCGGGGAATTTACCATCAATTTTCCAGAATTTCTAACTTATTCTAGCCATACAAGCGCAAATTAAACCCTTTTATAGGTTCCTTGACTCCTTATTTTGCCGGGAATGATTGAGCGTTTTTTTAAGTTACTGCGAGAGTTATTTTTTCTGGATTCTCTCCTGCGCGGGAATGACAAATGCCACCTTTTTACCTCATCCACTTAGAAAAGAGATTCTGTTAATGTTCGGGGAAGTTACACTACTTGTTTTATACGAAATTAATTCGCAAATTACAATTTATATACAAAACAATCGAAGCCTCATCTAAGTGAGCCGCCCGTTTGAAACCGGGCGGTATTTGTCTAAAACCACAACCACCCAAACAAGACCATTGCGATGCCCACGATCGCCGCCACTAAAGTTGCCGTTTCATTGAGCGGGTTAGACTTTCCCAAGGGTTCATTGGGGGTAGTTGGGGGGTACTTTCGTTCGCGAACGGTTTTCCAATCTTGGGTCGAAATCGTTTTGGATAAGCCTCGCCATACGCCGGCTTGCACGATCGCCTCTTCGCTTTTAATTCCGGTCACCACCACTAAAACTCCCTCTCTTTTCGGTAAAGCATAGCACTCCAATATTTCGGCTAAATCTTCTTTTAAAAAATCGCAGTTATTTCCCACTTTATCCGTTGCCAATTCTTCCCGTTCTCGTTCGAGATTTCCGGAGGATTGCATTCGGGGGAGATTGTCGGATAAGCGGGAGAGTTCTTCCCAGGAGACTTGAAACCCATCTGCACCGCCGAAGACAATGGCGCGGTCAATATCTGCATCCAAATTGTCGGCTTTATCTGCCTCTAAAAAGCTGCGTAATGCCCGCACTGCGATCGCCCTTAATTGGGTGGAGGTTTCTGGGGAGTCTTCCCCCACCCAGGCGATGGAATTGCGGATTTTGCGATCGCGAAAATCCAGTCGCCCTTTTGCCTCTAACCCCGTCACCAGCAACAACAACTGACGCCCATACCGGGCCAAAACCAGAGAATGTGCTTCGCTTTGAATTAATTCCGTCACCCGGTTTGTGGTGAGAATCGAAGGGGTTTGGGGAACCCAGCAATAGCCATTTTCCTGAGAAAACCCGCGACTCCTGACGTAAATTTCCATCGTGAAAAACTCCTATCCAATATTGAGCCAACTGTCACCCTGCAATACTGCAAAACCGCTAGTATTTTTACAGCCTTTAGCGAATTCGCGCACCGCATCTTTGAGATGGCTATCTAATCTCAACCATTCTCGGAGGAAATTAAACAATCCCCACTGGCGGCGATCCAAATGCAGTTTGAGCAAAAAACGCAACAAATAGCGCAGGGGTTGTTCGCTATCTTGGGGATTGTATTGGGCGTCGTGACTGGTTTTTCGGAAAATAAACAGCGGTTTGCTATCCTGCTCTTCGATGCGAGAAAATACCACGGTTCCCACGGTTTGCACGGGGGTGACGACAACGGCGACATTGGGCAATAAAGAAGGCGATCGCAGCAAATCCAGCAATCGCGCATACCCACTCTGCACGCGCCTCACCAGTTCCGCAGTGGTTTTTTCATTTTGCAGGTATTTTTCACAGCGAACCGGCGCTAAAATGACCAACCTCGGCGCATCTAATTCCCGATACACCCGTTGAAACAAATTGGCAATTTGCTGAGGTTTGTTAATCGTATCATGCCACCGACCATTTTTCTCCATCAGGGCGGGGGTATCGATCGCGATCGCCACCGCCGCCGATTCGCGTAGAAAGCTTTCTACCTGTTTCTTCTCTTCCCGAGAACTTCTGGCGGATAAATATTCGCCGGGATAATCTTGAAACTGCAATTCCAAGGAAGGAGTTGCCCCTTTTCTGCCCAATTCAAAAATAAAAGATTTATAATCTTCCGTACTTTGCATCCATCCTTTGGTTTCAAAACTATCGGGCAAGTTTTTTAGTTCTGCCAACCGTTCTTGCAGCAGTGCCGAACTTTCCAAATCTGGCGTCAATTGTAAGTCGGTGAACCCGATATTGCTTTCAAACTGCTCGTACATCGCCGTTAACAGACTGGTTTTGCCAACCCCACTCGGTCCGAGCATCGTCAATTTCAGTTCGTGCATGGTCTTGAAAATTTTACCGTTTAGATGTGTTCTGTGGATGGTTGTTCGCGTTTTACCTGGTTCTAACAAAAGCGCGATCGCCTCTGAATGCGCTGCTTTCATCGGCAATTCGCGAGCGACTTTTATCCGTCGCCTGGTGGCAACCACTTCTCGACCCCTCCATTAAATTATACCCGGTTTTCTGGTAATTTCCACGGCGCGATCGCAAATTCGCCGCTGGGGGCAATTTTAACGTAAAAGAGTTTATCGAATCCTTCCCGATAATCGGGGAGAACTAACTTTTTCTGGGTAATGTAAATCGCTTTATCCGGAACTTTTGCTTTGCCAGTGCGCTGTTGGTTTCGCTGCAAGCAGTCCCGCACCTTAGATTGAAAATAATACCCGATAACCATCGCGGGGTAATTTTTGGCGATATCGATAATCGCGGCGCGGTCTTCTCGGGTGGGATTGGTATTGTCTACCACCACTGAGTTGCCCGAGGTCAGGTTTTCTTTGATAAGCTGAGCTTGTCTTCTGGCTGGTTTTTTATTATTTCGCATCAAGTCTTTACTGATTAATACATGGGTTTGGGCAAAGTTGCGGCGGTAAAAGGTGCTTTTACCCGCCCCTTGCAAGCCGATAAAAATGATGAGTTCCATTGGGGTATTTTATCATTTACACTGGTTTTCTCGCACAGCTAAGGCTATCAGAATTATTTGATTCCAAACTGCCTGCTGCCTCATGTGCTATAATTAAGCACTGCTGCCGCCAACTCTGACGGCTTCTTTCATTATTATAAGTAGCCGTAGCCGTAGGGTGGGCACTGCCCACCTCGCTCCTGGGGTTTTGATTATTATCAGTAGGATGGGCAGTGCCCACCCTAATTTTCGTTGCAAAACTACACAAAATTTAACCATTAGCCTGCTATCGATTAGGAAAAAATTGGGTAAATTTGTGGTATAGATTTGGGGAAAATGTTCCCTCCAGGTGGAACCTTGCAAGTGGTGTTTCCTGGGAAATTGCCGGGGAAGGAATGGGAAAACCTTGGAAATGAAGAGGAAAGCGAAAGCAATGGGACTCAAACGCCGGAAAAAATTTAAAGTGCTTACTAAAGCTGCATCGATAAAAGTGGTTATCCTGTTTGTTTTTATTGCTGTTGTTTTAATCGGGAGTTGGTTTACAGTCGTGAGAATGCCGGGAAAAAGTTTTGCGGGAGATTTGCCGAAACTGACGCAGGCGGAGCAAGTGTTGCGGGATGAACTGCGCCAAGATGTGGATCGAATTGCCGGGTCGGAGATTGGCGATCGCAACTATATGTTTTACGAAAATTTAGTGGCGGTTGCCAATTATCTGGAAAGCTCATTTGCCGAATCCGGGTATGAAGTAGCGCGACAAAGTTATGAAATCCACGGGCAAGTATTCGATAATTTGGAAGTGGAAATAACCGGAAATAAAAAACCGGATGAAATTGTGGTGATTGGCGCGCATTACGATTCGGTAGTCGGTGCGCCGGGAGCGAACGATAATGGTTCGGGTGCGGCGGCGGTGTTAGCGCTGGCGCGGCGGTTTGCGGGGAAGGAAACGGCCCGATCGCTGCGATTTGTGGAGTTCGTGAATGAGGAACCGCCATTTTTTTGGAGCGAGGAAATGGGCAGTTTGGTTTATGCCAAACGGTGTCGCGATCGCGGTGAAAATATCGTGGCCATGCTCAGTTTAGAAACCATCGGATATTATTCCGATGCGCCGGGTAGTCAAGAATATCCCCTGGGTTTGTTAAATTTGGTCTATCCCATCACGGGGAATTTTATTGCCTTTATCGGCAATCTTGCTTCGGGAAATCTGGTGCAGCAGGTGGTGGGTTCTTTCCGCAGTCATACGCAATTTCCCTCGGAAGGGGCGGCGATGCCAAGTAATGTTCCGGGGGCGGGTTGGTCCGATCGTTGGCCATTTTGGCAGATGGGATATCCGGCATTAATGGTGACGGATACGGCACCGTTTCGCTATCCCCACTATCACACGATAGCAGACACGCCGGATAAAATCGATTTCGACCGTTTGGCCCGCGTCGTGGGCGGAATTGAACGAGTGGTGCAGGAATTGGCGAATGGGAAAATCGGCTAGGATGCTGATTCAATAGGCGCGATAAACCGGGTTAATTTCCCTACTTTGTTAAAGCAAATAATTGGCAGCATCAACCCGGTTTTTAACCTTTTAATTCCTAGCAATTTGACTAACTTATTTGGCAGCTTTATTGGGGGGAAGGCGGAGCCTCGGGGAGGGTTGCCCGTGAGCCGGGGAACGAGTCAAGAGGAAAATTATAATTGTGACGCCTTCATTCTCCCCGGTTTGCCGCTAATTCACTTATTTGACTTAGCGGTTTGCTGCGGATTGTAGTTATAGTTTAGGGCATCAACTAACCATCCATCGTCGCTTTTTACTAACTCCATCAACAAGGGAATTTCTCGGCCATTTTTGGTAATGACCGTGACTTCTAACCGATGGGTCTTGCCTTCGACGGTGGGGATGGAGAGGGTAGTGCGCTGGTACTGGTGCAGTTTGTTGGTTTTCACGAATTTGGCAAATTCTTTTTTGGAAGTGCGACTTTGCAAGCGTTCGGTGGTGGACTGATAAGCGCCTGTGATATCTCCGTCAGCAATGCGAGTGAAAAAAGCCGCGATCGCCTGGGGCAGTCCTTTAGTTCGCAAAAAAATCGCAACGGAAACGATAATCCAAACCAGAACTAACCCGCCGAGTAGGGCACCCAAGCCGATTCCGATATAAGACAACCAAGGCTGAAATGATTCCACCGTTTTCTCCTCTACAGGTGTTGACGAGTTTTGATTGTAATTCCTCCCGGGGCGATCGTTCAAGGAGAAGGTTTTTGGGGGGCGATCGCGAGGAGGAGGGCAGGGGAATTCTATACTTAGCGCCAAATTGCACTCTTGCAAGCCGCACAATTGCCGTAAATATACTAAACATAAAAAACATGTTGGGCATTGCCCACCCTACCGGAGGGGGATTGGAGAGGGATTGCAGGGTTGCAACGAACCTGTGACCCCTGGGCCTACTCAGGATCCAGCTTGGAACCCAGTCGCCTCCTGAGCCGAGTGGGGCGGCTATTTCATCATTTTAGCAAAACCATCCGGATAACCTGAGCCTAGTATTGTAAAGATCTGACTAAGTAAAACGAAGAACTTTATCTGTTTTTCACATTTTTTCAACATCAAAGGGTGTCACTCATGGATTGCATTAAACTTACCGGAATTCGCTGTTGTAGCTGCGTGGGGTATTTGCCAAAAGAGCAGGTACTCGCTCAGTGGTTGGAAGTGAATCTCCGCTTATGGCTGGATTTAGCACCTGCGAGTCAACGCGATCGCCTGGAAGATACCCTAGACTACCGCAACACCATCGCCACGGTTAAGCATCGGGTCAACACCGCGAATTTCGCTTTAATCGAACGGTTGGCGGAAGCGATCGCCCGACTTCGCCGGCGCGCCGAGTGGGGTAAACAAGTCAAAATTCGCGTCACCAAACCCTATGCCCCAATTCTCGATTTTGGTGGCAAAATTAAGCATGAAAATCATTCTACCCAAATCAGACTTGGGGCGATCGCAATGTAGGGGATTACCCTTTCACCCTTTCACCCATTACCAACTCCAAAAACCCTCTTATTAATCGATCGGGAGAAGCCAAATGACTTATCGCATATTGAGCATTGATGGTGGCGGAATTCGCGGAGTGCTAGCTGCCCGCATGTTGCAGCACCTCGAAGAACGGATTCAAGTTCCGCTGCATGAGTATTTTGACTTGATTGCAGGTACTTCAACCGGGTCAATGGTGGGCGCTGCGATCGCACTAGGAATTCCCTGCGAAAAAATCGTCAAACTCTACCGCAAAAAAGCCAAAAAAGTCTTTCCGTACACCACTCGCTGGACGATTAAACGACTTCCATTACTCTTACAATACGGTCCTTCTGCACCCAAATTCTCCGAAAAAGGACTGGTGAAAATGCTCAAAGATTTATTGGGCGATAAGCTACTTGATGACGTTACCAAACCTAAGCTTTTAATCACCAGCTACGACACCATTGGTCGAATGCCACTTATTTTTAAAAGCTGGAAGGAAAAATTTGCCGAAATTCCGTTGTGGGAAGCCTGCGTTTGTTCCACCGCCGCCCCCACGTTTTTCCCCGCCCATCGCCTAGAACTCAATGGCAAAATTATCAGCGCGATCGATGGCGGTTTAGCTGCCAATAACCCCACCGCCTGCGCGGTTGCTGAGGCGATTCGTCTGGGTAATCCTCTGGAAAGCTTGGAAGTCCTTTCTGTGGGTACGGGAGCGGCAACTAGCGTGATTCCCTGGGAACAGGCGCGCTCTTGGGGCACTTTGCAATGGATCTGGGATGGGCGCGTGGTGAAAGTAATGACCGATGCCCCCTGTGAAGTGTATCACTATATCACGGACTACATAATTGGCGATCGCGCTCGTTATGCTCGCTTGCAATTCCCTCTAGACCGACAGTTAACTCGCAAACCGCTGAGCGATGAAATGGACGATGCCAGTAAAGAAAACCTGAGCAATTTAATTGAAGCCGCCGATGCTTACATGAACCTACCCGATGTAGTTGACTGGCTGAATTTATGCTTCACATTTCCCCCTTCTGAATCCTTGGAAGGGTTTAATGCGTAGCTTCAAACGCCTTGCCCATTAACCCTAAAATTTCCTTCCATTTTCTAGGGTTGTTCCTCAGCTAAGGCTGAGTTTCGGAAAAAAATAAACGCGCTTTACCTGTAGAGAAGATTTTCAAATCGCCTCTCTACAGGTTTATTTTCGCTTGCCCTTTTCTGGCAAGGATGGCGGCGGGATGAAATGAACTCGAATCACTCTTCCGGTAGAGGGCGATCGCTCCGTCGGTGAGCCAAAATGGAGAGAGTCCAGCCGTCAATCTACCACTCTATTATGACTCCCCAAAACAACCCTCGCACCCGCGATCCGGCAGAGGAATCCATTTCTCACGAGTCGGCCAATTTTGCAGAAATGCCCACCACGCGCAAAGCATTAAAGCAGTTGAATATCCTGGTTGGCTTTTTACTCATTGTTGGCGTAGGAATATTAGCGGTTTGGTTGGTTTCTATTTTCAACGCCGAGGAATCCATAGAACCTCAGCCGAATGTTGAAGAATTAAGCGAATAATTTTAGGCGATTCTATTGCGATAAGTGGTAGGGTGGGCATTGCCCACCTTTATATCTCTCGGGAGAAATAGCTGTAAAAAAGGTGCGATTAAAATCGCCCGCTTTTTATTGCCTCCTCGACAAAATGAAGGCGATCGCGCAAATTGCCCACAACAGACCTAACAACCATTCTCCCCACCGCACGTATAAGGTTTGGGTTTGTCGGCGATAAATCGTTGCGCTATGTAACTGATAGGTATTCAGTTCGGAAATCCAGCGAGTTCGACCTTGGGGATCGACAATTGCCGAATAGCCGGTATTGGTGGCCCGAATTGCCCAGCGATCGGTTTCGATCGCCCGCATCACATCTTGCGCGTGGTGCTGGATTGCCATTGCTGCGGTATAATGAGCGTCGTTAGAGGCGCTAATAATAAATTCTCCCCCTGCAGCAGCTTGACGGCGAAACAGGGCAGAAAAGGCCGAATCGTAACAAATGCCGACGATCGCCCTGCCAAATGGCGTGTCGAAAACTTGATTCGGATTCCCCCCTTTTAACTGCGCTTCCAACGGAGACAGGCGGTTAATAATGCGCCCCAAAATCTCCTCAAAGGGAATGAATTCTCCCAAGGGCACTAACTTCACTTTATCGTAACTGCTGTAGGTTTCTCCGGTTGCGGTTACGGTAAATAAACTGTTGGTAATCCGATTTCCTTCCTTGCCAAAGGTGCCCACCCACGCCAGCACCCCTTTGTCTAAAATTGCCCGATAAAATTCACTGTAGCGCCGATTGTCTTTCGTCCATAAAAAGGGCAAAGCAGTTTCCGGGGTCAAGACGGCATCCACGCCGCGATCGGCCAGTTCTTGATAACCGCTGGTATAGCCGGCTAAGGCGCGCCGCCATCCCTCGGAATTCAGTTTAATGTCATTGGGAATATTCCCTTGAATAATCCCCACAGTTAAAGCAGTTTCCGCCGGGTCTATCCGGGGGATGCGATACAATAAAAATCCGAGAGAATGCAATACTAAAAACAGAATAATTGCGAGGAAAATCAGCAGGTTTTGAACCGAGGTAGTCGTTGTTTTTCTACCCTGAATGGGTGGATGGGCATGTTGCTGCCATGCAATCCAAGCTTCGGCAATTAATCCATTGACGGCGACGATCGCCGCCGTTACGGCGGTGGTTCCGGAGAGCTGACCGAGGTGCAAAATCACTAAATTCGTCGGACTTTGGGTATAGGCTAAAGAGGTCCACCACAGGGAGGTGGAACTGCCTAAATATTCCACACTACACCAAAGTGTCGTCCCGATTAAGACGCGCAGGAAGGGGGAAAAAAAGGCGGAGGAAAGCGGGGCAAATTTGGCGGCAAATAACCCTTGACCCAATGCCCAAATGAGGACTAAACCCGCGCCCCATAGGGTAATAAAGACCCAACAAAAGCTGGCGATCGCCAAACTGGCTAACCAGGGCACCCCCAACCAGGTCATCGGATGAATGCCGGTAATCCAAAATAGGGCGAGTCCGTGATAGGCAATTCCCCACAATACGGGCAACAGAAAAAACCACCCGTTCACCGGTTTGCTTTTGGTTTCCCGGTTGGATAAGAAAGCGATGGGAGGGCGTTTTGTGCCTTCTTCCACCACCAACACCCACAGGGGAACTAAGGCAATCCAAGCCAAAGGCCAAAGGTTGAGCGGGGCGGGGGTAATTCCCATCAAAATGCCACCTACAAATGCGGCGGCAAATTTCCATAATTTTTGGGGTTTTAGGGGGTTAGCGATAAATTTGGCCACGGGTTTTTTCTTGGAATTTAGCAATGCCCAGTTACTTATCTCAAGGTAGGGTGAGCCATGCCCACCCTATGGAAATATAGGCGGGTTCACCGAAAGGCTTTGCATTGAGCAAAAAATGAGGTGAACCCGCCTTTACGCTTGCACGTAAAAACCCCTAAGCAGGAGTTTAAGGAAAGGAAATCTTATTCCTCTTCGTCAATTATCGGTTCGTCTTCTTCACCGGATAGGGGAACTAAGGCGACGCCCACGATCGCATCATCGGCATCTAAGCGCTGGACTCGGACGCCGCGCGCGGCACGAGATTGGGAAGAAATCGCTTTGATGGCTTGGCGAATAATGATGCCACGGCTAGTAATCATCATCAACTCATCATCTTCGTTGACGATTCGCAGGGCAGCCAATTGGTCTTTTTCGTTGCGGAATTTAATCGCAATTACGCCTTTTCCGGCGCGCCGTTGCAGGCGGAATTGGTTCACCGGGACGCGCTTACCATACCCTGCAGTGGTAATGACTAATGCCCAAGGACCGGTAAAGCTGCTTTCTGCTTCGGTCTCGGAATCTTCGCTGTCGCCGTTGAGATTGTCTTCGACTTCGGGTTCTTCATCGCCTAGGGCAGCCATCTGGGCACTCACTTGGGAGGGTAGCACATCCATGCTGATAATTTCGTCCCCTTTGCGGAGGTTCATGGATTTGACCCCTCGGGTGGCGCGACTTAGGGGACGCAATTGCTCGTTATCGGCTCTGAAATGAATTGCCATTCCTTTGCGCGAGCTGATAATGATGGTATCGTCGAGTCTGGCTTTTCGCACCCAGCGCAAGCAATCTCCTTCGGAGAGGGAAATGGCAATTAACCCATTGGCGCGGATATTGCTAAAGGCAGAAAGTGCCGTTTTTTTGATATAACCGCCTTGGGTCAGCATCACCAAGAATTCCTCGTCGGTGAATTCTTCCACCGCCACCATCGAGGTGATTTTTTCGGCGAGGGGAATGGGGAGCATTTGGGTGATAGCTACCCCGCGTGCGGTGCGAGAGGCGGTGGGAATTTGATAGGCATTGAGGGAGTAAACCACGCCGCGATCGCTGAAGAACAGCACCTTATCGTGATCCCGGCACGTGAGAAAATGCTCCACCCCATCATCTTCTTTCATTTTGGTGCCGGATTTGCCTCGGGTGGCGCGACTTTGTGCCTCGAAGGTGTTGACGGGCATTCGCTTGATGTAACCTTGTTCGGTCATCATCACGATCGCTTTTTCGTTGGCGATCAAGTCGGTGGGATCGATTTCCCCTTCGGCATGTTCGATGACGGTTCTGCGCGGGGTGGCAAATTTTTCTTTGATTTCCAGGGCTTCGGTTTCGATGATTTCGAGAACCCGTTCGCGCCGTGCCAAAATATCGCGCAAGTCGGCGATCGTGACTTGTAGTTGTTCGTGTTCTTGTTGAATTTTCTCGGCTTCTAAAGCGGTCAAGCGTCGCAATTGCATTTGTAAAATTGCGTCGGCTTGCTCTTCGGTGAGTCCGAAGGAGTCGATTAATTCTTGTTTGGCGGTGGGGGTATCTGCTGCGCCTCGGATCAGGGCAATGATTGCATCTAAGTTATCCAGGGCGATCAATAATCCCTGTAAGAGGCGATCGCGTTGTTCGGCTTTCCGCAGTTCGTACTGGGTGCGCCGTTCGATGGTTTGGATCCGGAATTCGATAAAGACTTCCAGGTATCGTTTCAGGGTCAGCAGTTGCGGTTCGGCTTCCACCAACGCCAGCATGTTCGCCCCAAAGTTGGCCTGCAGGGGGGTTTGTTTGTACAGGTTATTGAGCACCACGCGCGGATAGGCGTCGCGTTTGAGTTCGATGACGATTCGCATTCCGTCGCGATCGCTTTCATCTCGAATATCCGAAATCCCCTCTAAGCGCTTCTCGTTCACCATTTCGGCGATTTTTTCGATCAGCGCCGCTTTGTTGGTTTGGTACGGTAATTCGGTGACGATAATCGCGTTTTTGTCGGGACGTCCGCGCTGTTCGATGACTTCAATTGCGGCTACGCCGCGCATGGTAATCGAACCGCGTCCCGTGGTGTAGGCTTCCCGGATACTGCTGACGCCGAGGATTTGTCCTCCCGTGGGAAAGTCCGGCCCGGGAATGTAGTGCATCAGCTCGATGTCGGTAATCTCGGGGTTGTGGATCGTGGCGATCAATCCATCCACCAATTCCCCGAGGTTGTGGGGGGGAATATTGGTCGCCATCCCCACGGCAATTCCGGAGGAACCGTTGAGCAACAGTTGGGGGATTCGCGCCGGTAGCACGATCGGTTCTTGCTGGGATCCGTCGAAGTTATCGAGAAAATCGACGGTTTCTTGGTCGATATCCCGCAGCATCGCATCGGTGCTGAGGGCTTGCAGGCGACATTCGGTGTAACGCATCGCCGCCGGCGGGTCGTTGTCAATGGATCCGAAGTTGCCGTGTCCGTTGATTAAGGGCGATCGCATGGAAAAATTCTGCGCCATCCGCACCAAGGCATCGTAAACCGCTGTATCGCCGTGGGGATGGTACTTACCCAGCACTTCCCCAACAACTCTGGCGCATTTGCGGAACGGGCGGTCTGGCGTCAAGCCCAATTCGTGCATGGCATAGAGAATGCGGCGGTGTACCGGCTTGAGACCATCCCTGGCATCTGGGAGTGCCCGCCCTACAATCACGCTCATGGCGTATTCTAGGTAGGACTGTTGCATCTCGTTACGCAGATCCGTTGGGAGTATCCGCTCCTGGGAGGTTGTCATAAGATGAAAAACTCCAAATTTGTAAGAGGAAAGGTAGCAATGGCGAAAAAAAAGCTTCACCTACTACCTGACTTCTAAATCTTTCCTATTTTCTGATATTATTTTATCATATTTCCCCCCGGCTAGCGAGGCTTTTCTGGCTCAATAGCTGCCGGAAATTTTCCCGGTGGCAACCACCCAGGAATCCCCTGCCGCGATCGCCCGGGATGACCCCCCGGATTGGCTTGGATTTCGCGCCCTCCCGAACATCGGAAAAGGCTGTTGTAATCGGCGGGAATCTTTATCAAAATTCTCGATAAAATCCATAGTCAAACCCCATCGTTTTTGAGGGTCTGTCGGTTTCTCTCAAACCGCTTTCTATTCGGCGATCGCCTGTAGGGCTTCTGATGCTGGTTCAATGACAATCCTGGGCTGCGATCGCGGCGGAAGCCGACGGGAGGGCGTTTCCCTTGCCTGGGCCAACTCTGGCAATAAAAACTGCACGCCAGGAAAGGGGGATTGAAGTGACATGAAAAGGCGAGGGGGAGTTGATAGTTAAACCTGGCGAATTTCTTAATTTTTACTTTTTAATTCTTCCTTTCTCCATCCGGCTTTCCACCCTTGGCACAGGTGGGGAAAGTCCGGCAAGATATCAATAGTTGAAAAGGTAACAAATGTCAAGCTCGATGAAACTACCAGTCATTTATTCGGATGAATTTCAACTGCACCAAACCGGGCGATCGCATCCGGAACGTCCCGCCCGCTTGGGTGCGATTGTCGAAGCGCTCAAAGCCTCTCCCTGGGCGGATCGCATCCAGTGGGAACTGCCCACGCCGGTGGAGGAGCGATCGGTGATGGCGGCGATCGAGCGCCTGCATGCGCCGCGCCACATCCATGAGGTTGAAGTGTTGGCCCATCACGGCGGTGGGAGAGTGGATATGGATACGGTGGTCTCTCCCCACAGTTACGAGGTGGCGTTGCTGGCGGTGAGTGGGTGGCTTGATGGGGTCGATCGCGCCTTGGCGACGGGAAAACCGGCGTTTGTGTTGGCGCGTCCCCCGGGACATCATGCAGAACGCGATCGGGGAATGGGGTTTTGCTTGTTTTCCAATGCGGCGATCGCGGCGTATTACGCGATCGAACAGTGCGGCTTAAACCGGGTGGCTATCCTGGATTGGGACGTTCATCACGGGAATGGCACCCAAGCGGCGATCGAAAGCCACCCCCAACTGGCTTACTGTTCCCTCCATCAGTCCCCTTGCTATCCCGGTACCGGTGACGCTAGCGAAACCGGTCAGCATCACAACGTCCTCAATTTACCCATGTCCGCCGGAAGCACCCGGGCTGACTATCAGCCGATGTTCGAGTCGAAAGTGATGCCGTTTTTAACGAGTTTTCAACCGGATTTATTAATTGTTAGCGCCGGATATGACGCCTGTGCCTCGGATCCGTTAGCCAGCATCAACCTGCAACCGGAAGATTACGGCATCTTTACGGATTACTGCCTGCAACTGACGCGCCGGATTGTCTTCGGACTCGAAGGGGGCTATCATCTCGATGCCCTCAGTCAATCGGTTGTCGCAACAATCGGGCGCTGCTTGGCCTAGGCGTCGCGCGGCCAACCGCCGATTCAGAGCGGCTTAGAACCGTTTGTAGAGACGCTTTCGGGCGTCTCTACCGTCCAGCAGGCGATCGCGCGATCGCGCTCGCCACAACCCGCAACCGGCAAGGGGATTATTTGCCAATTTTGAGCGGCGGTACCTCTAAGCCAACTTGCCACAGCGCCTCGCGCCACTTGTTGATTCTCGTTTGAATCCGCTCTTTATTTTTCGTTGAAGAGGTAATCGCTTCATCAAACTCCGGGTCGATACAGACTTTTTTGAGTGCCTCGATAATCTCCTCTTTTTTGCTGCGAATCGCCTCGGACTCCAAAGAAGCAAACGTCAGCATAATGACGTCATAAATGGCGCGGTTAATCGATTTTTCCCATCCCACCTCGGGATTGTAGCGTCGAAACGCTTGGTCGCCAAAGACATAGAAAACATCGTCGATGGTTTTGCGGAAAACTTCGCGATGATGTTCCAGGGTTTCTTCATCGAAGTTAATGCCGCTTTGCAAATAGCTATCGAGAAAGCGAGACAAGGTGCCGCGATAGGCGATCGGATCGAAAAAGAACGCAAAAAAGCGCAGAATCATTTCGCAGTCTTGCATTCGCTTGTCGATGCCACTCACCCGGCGAGCTTTTTGGAAAACCTCATCCTCCGACAGTTTGAGAATTAAATCGTTTAACTTGCCCCGAAAAACGCTGTTGCGAAGTTCCTGAGCATTGAGGGGCACAAAACCGCTATTGAGTCGTTCAAAGACATCGAATTTAATATCCGGGTGGGACTCTTTGAGGATAACAATACAGCGAATCGTGCGCGACAATAGCAAGCGTTGGTATCCCATGTCGAGATCTTGGAATTTCTTCCGGTTAATTTCCGGAAGCACTTTCAAGGCGCGCAGGGGAAACTCATTATTCAAAAAGCGATAAATTGCCGTTAGGCGCTGCTGACCGTCGATGACGCTATAGCAGCCATCATTCAATTCGGCGAAATAGCAAACTGGAATCGGAACATTGAGCAACAGCGACTCGATCAAGCGACTGGATTTGGTGCGGTCCCACACGTGACGTCGCTGAAACTTGTCTGCCAAAACCAGCGTATTGTCATCGATTTGTGCTTTGAGCGTTCGGATGACAAAATCGTAAGGGTGAGTGACGAGCTTTCTTTCCTTCAAGGGAATGTCGAATTCGCCGAGTTCTTCTTCGTCTTCCACTTCAAATTGTTGTTCGAGTATTTCCTGGCTGTTGTTTTGATTTGCGCGATCGCCAATATTTTGTTCGAGCATGGCCTCCCTCCTTGTTCTGCGCGTTGCTTGCTCTCTATAGCTATAGAGCTATTTGTACTGGCTGGGTGTTCCGAGTTCCGGGGGACGTAACCGTAAAGGCAACGGTTGCGGGCGATTTTTCATTTTTCCAGTGTAACAGTTTGTTGGAAATCAAGCATTTTTTACCACTCAGTTTTTCACTAACCGGCGATCGCCGTGGGATTTCTGTCATCCTAAAAGGAACCATCTGAAAAATTTTACACCCAGATCACACACAAAAGCCCCTATGACTCAGCGATCGCTGCTATTGGTCAATCCTCATGCGCGAAGAGGACTGCTAGCACAACGACAAGCGCTACAAATTCTGCAACCACTCGGATTTGAACTCATCGAAGTCTCTGCTGCAGCCCCGCAGGACTTGAGCGATCTGATCCGCCGCTATAAAACCGAGGTGGATTCGGTAATTATTGCCAGTGGTGACGGCACCATCAATGCCGCAATCGAGGGATTGCTCGAGACGCAACTTCCCTTGGGCATTCTCCCCGTGGGCACCGCGAACAATCTAGCGCGCAGTCTCGGCATTCCCTCGGCGTTACCGGAAGCCTGTGCCATTATTGCCCGGGGTCATCTGCGATCGATTGACCTGGGGTGGGTGAATGGCAAATATTTTTTCAATGTAGCCGGTATTGGCATCAGTGGCGAAATCAATCGCACCGTGAGCAAGCGGTTCAAGCGCCATTTCGGGGTACTGGCATATGCCTTCACCGCCATGCAGGTGCTATTGCGATCGCGTCCTTTTCGGGCAAAAATTCGCACCCCAACCCAGACCTATTCCGTCAAAACCATTCAAATCACCATCTGCAACGGTCGCTATTACGGCAGTGGCTTAGTGGTGGCAGAAGATGCCCAAATTGACGACCAACGTCTGGATCTTTATTGTATCGAAATCCGCCACTGGTGGGAAATGCTCCGAGTGCTACCGGCGATGCTACGGGGCAAAACGGCGCAAGGCATCCATACCTTGCAAGGTCAAGACATCGAGATCGTTACCCGAAAACCGCGCCCCATCGATACCGATGGGGAACTCACCACCCACACCCCCGCCTCGTTTCGCGTGTTACCTCATGCCTTGCGGGTGTTTGTGCCGCAAAGGCGCGATTGAGACCCATTGGGGCGCTACCCAACCGCCTCAGTTTCCCCCTCTGCAGAAGGTGCTACGGTGGCTTCGAGTTGGCTAACCACCCGGTCTAATTCGTCCACGATCGCACTAGAACTCACCTTGCGTTATGTTTCCACCAGGGAACGATAATACCACAAGGTGCCCGATTTGCCGCCTTTGAAGCGGTTCTTTGGTTGTTCGCCCACCACTCGATAATCTTGCAGGATCGACCGCGCCGCCGTGCAGCTTGTCTGCCGCACTGACCAGTATAACAGCGGGAGAGGCATGATGCAGGTGGGCGATGTAAGCTTCTTTGCGCTTTCGCCACGGGGGTTTCGGGGTGGTGTGAGCGTCGGTGCAGCCTTCCACGATCGCGGTGACGGTATCCCCAAAGCGACGGCGAATGTCTTCCCGGGTGGCGACTCCCCCTTGGTCCTCGATCGC
This sequence comes from Phormidium sp. CCY1219, assembly GCF_055795085.1. Taxonomy (NCBI): domain Bacteria; kingdom Bacillati; phylum Cyanobacteriota; class Cyanophyceae; order Oscillatoriales; family Oscillatoriaceae; genus Phormidium; species Phormidium sp. CCY1219. The sequence continues at coordinate 21,068 of NZ_JAYFEQ010000524.1, forward strand.
ATCATGCAGTAAGGCGGCGATCGCTTCGTCTTCTTGCGCCCCATATTCTAGGGCGATACTGGCAACTCCCAGCAAATGGGCAATATAAGGCACTCCGGATCCCTTGCGCGTTTGGGTCGCATGCAGGTCCGCCGCAAAAGTCAGGGCTTCGTTAAATCGCTTTGAAAGCATCAGATAGCAGTGTTTAGACTGTTTAAAGTTAAAAGGCGAAGGTTAAAATGGCATAGGTTTGACAGCGAAGCATCAAAACAACATTTTCCCCTCTGGCTCATTTTAAGCTAAAATGACTTCCCAATGGTTTCCACCCCGAAGGGGAATTTCTCTAAACCATTCCTCGAATTGTTAGTGGAGATTTGCTCTATGTAAAATAATATGCCTCCCCCGGACTATTTCTATCCGTAACATCCCGCTAGAGGAATTGAGCAATCTGGCATCGATAGCCTCAAATTTTGGGGCGATTGAAGCTGGCTCCGAAAGGGTGCCTGAACCCCAGAAGTGACGCGAATCGATTCGTGCTTCTATAATAAAGGAATGCGGTTTTTCATCCGCGCCCCCGTATCCCTTCGGGATTGTCCGGTGGGTCAGTCAAGCGCTGGGAAGAATTAACCCCTTGCACCGGCTAGCCAAAGCTCCGTTTGGCGGAAATTTATTCGCCCCGAAACGCGAATGGACATTAATATGGAAACACAAAAACCCGAAGATGTAGCGGCATACAACTCGCGCTCGTTAAACACGTTATCCCGGGCGATCGCGTTGGGATCTGCAGAAGGAGAATTTGCGTTAATTTTGGTGCGCTGCAACTATTCGGATTTGCAATGGGAAACGATCCAACGCTTGTCACGCCACTGTCCGATTCCCCTGCAAACCCTGCGGTTATCGCCATCTGCGACAACGCTTTACGGCACGATAAAAGAAGAATTAAACCCCGCCGATCGCCCATCAGTTTTGATGGTGGTGGGATTAGAATCGGTATTGGCCATTGATGAATTGCTGACGCGCCTCAACCAAGAACGCCCGTTATTTCTAGAAGAGTTTCATTTTCCCTTAGTGTTGTGGGTGGCGGACGATCTGCTGCACAAATTGAGTCGATTTTGCCCGGATTTCAAGAGTTGGGGACCTCCTTCGATTAAATTCGCGATCGCTCCCGATCGCGCGGTGGCTTTATTGCGCGAAAAAGCGGAAATTTTATTCCAGTGTATTTTAGATGCCGGTGCGGATCGAATTCAAGCCAATGCAGTGCTGGAATTGTTAAGCGATAACCACCGCCGAGAATCAACTTTTGCCTTGCAAGATATTCAACGTAGTGGAAACCCGCTCGATTCGGAATTGCAAGCCTGTTTGGATTTCGTGCGCGGGTGGGACGCTTATACCCGCGACGCCCTGGAAACGGCCCGGGAACATTACGAAAGCAGTCTCGCCTTTTGGCAATCCGGCGCGCCAGGGGACTCGCCGTCTAAACTCCCGAATCGGGCGTTAGAACGCGCCGGTTGCGTGTTATTTTATCTGGGGGTCTGTTGGCATCGGGCGGGGGTACTGCACGGCGGGGCGATCGCTTCGGCTGCGTGGGAAGAAGCACGGCGTTATTTTCAAGCCTGTGTTGAGGCGTTCGATCGCTGCGGGCGTGCGGATTTGGTGGCTAAGTTTATCAATGCGTTGGGAGAAGTGCTGCAAAGACAAGAAGATATCGCCGCACTCGAACCGGTGGCGGCGCGGGCGCTTTCCCTGCACGATCGCTACCCGGATCCGATCGCCCAGGCACAAGATCGCGGCTTTTTGGCTCAGGTGGCCCTGTGTCGCGCCCGCTGGGCGATCGCCAAGGAAGAAGCGTTAAGGGCGCTGGAAATTCTCGGCAATGCCTATGCTGCGGCAACTACAGTGTGCGAATACACTTGTTTGCACTGGGCCTGGTGCTATCATCGCGGTTGGTATTTACTGCTGCTGGGTCGATCGCGGGCGGCGTTGGGTGAGATATCCGTGGCGCTCCAAATCCTGGAAACGGCTCAAGCCCAGACGAAACCGGAGTACGACCCGCCGCTTTACCTTCGCATCGTGCAGGAGTTGCGATCGCTGTATTGCCAAAGTGGCGAGGGGGTTGCAGCCCTGGAATGCGATCGCCGTTATCGGGCGATCGCCTATCAGTATAGATTGTCTGCCTTTATCGGCGGCCAACCTTTGCTCCTGCGCCGTCACCCCATTAACCCGGCGCGCGTCTTGCAGAAACACTCGCCGGTTCCTTCTGTATTACAGGATCCGGCTGCTGCAAAAACTAGGGATAAAATTGGCCGATTCTCTCAAATCCACCACTTGCTGGAACGCATCAGCCGCGATGATTACAAGCTCACGATAGTTTGCGGGCAACCGGGCGTCGGCAAAACCTCCCTGATGCGGGCGGGTTTGGCTCCCGCTCTCGCACAACGGGCGATCGGGGTCAAGGTGGCGTTGCCGGTGGTGGTGCAGGTTAATGCCGATTGGGTGGCGGCTTTGTGCCGAGGATTGGTCAACGCACTGGCGGATGCGGGCTTATCTGAGATTGCTGAGGCGCAAGCCGAGCCTTCATTGCCAGCGGTTCTGGAGCGTTTATGGAACAATGTGGATGCCAATCTGTTAACGGTGCTGATTTTGGACTGGGTGGAAGAGGATTCTCATTATACTACAACTCGTGAGTTTTGTCAAGCCTTCGATCGCTTTTTAGGTGAGTGTCTCGATATTCCGTTCCTGAAGTTGATTTTGTGCTGGCGCGACGAGTATCTGCCCGCTTTTTTGAGGGACAATCGCCTACAATCCTTGAAATTAATGGCCAATTCCCAGGGGGAAGGCTCTTATTACCATCTAGAGAATTTATCCCTGGATGAGGCGCGCATCGCCATCGCCGGCGCGATTGAAGGCACTCCCTACTCCGTAGACCCCGCTTTGCGCGATCGCCTGGTGCGGGATTTGGCGGAGGGGGGAAACCGGGTGCGATCGCTGATGTTGCAAATTGTGGGAACGCAACTGGAAGCAGAACAGATAACCACTCTGGATGACTACTTGCGATATGGCGGGGTCGAAAAACTGCTGGAACGATTTATGGAAGCGGCGATCGCCTACTGGGGAAACCAGCACAATCCCCCGGTGCGTCTGATTCTCCAGGGTTTGGCGCAACATAGCCCGCACTCGGTATCCAAGGGCGAGTGTCCCCGCAAGACGCGCACAGAATTGGCAGCGTGGATAGGAGAAGGACGCGATCGGCTGGATGCGGTATTAGATGGGTTAGTGTCTTCTGGATTGGTATTGTGCCGCTTCGGGCTTCCGGAAAAGCAATATCAGCTTGTAGATCGCCGTTTTGTAAGGGCGATCGCGAATCCACCGGAATTCCTGCAGTTGTGAGTTACAATTATTCCCCACATGAGGGTGGGCATTGCTGAAGTGACCTGAAGCAACGTTCTAGTTAATCTGGTTGGTTAAACGATTCACTGTATCCGCCATTTTTTCCGGCTTTCCAGACAGGGGAAAAAACAAAATATTTTCGATTTTTGGGTTGTCCACTAATTCTTCTAAGCGATTAAATTGGCGCTCGCTAATGGAAATTCCATCATGGGCTTCTACATATTTCAGTTCATCTTTAAAGTTCCTTTCCCCATACACTTGAATAAACACGCGATCGACCCCCCAGGTTTGCCAATCCGCTGCAAAATATCGTTTCGCCCAGTAGGGGTTATGATGACAAATATCAAAGCTAACCGAGGGATTGGCGGCTTTCATGGCAGCGATCGCATTTTTTACAAAGTTAGTGAGTTGAGGGGTGCGATCGACTTTTCCGGGTAACTCCGCATGATATCCCAAATAATCATCCCATTGCACCGCATCAATGGTAGGGTATTGGGTGACAAACTCGACCAGAATATCGGTAAAAAATTTCGCGACTTCCGGTTGGCTCACATCTAGCACGTAATGCTCGACTCCCGGATGGGTGCGATCGATGCCCGGGACGATCCAGCCTCGCTCAACCGCGATATCGAATACCGGACTTTCTTCGTCTATTTTAATCCCTTTCTCGAAGTATGCATGCACTTCCATTCCCTGTTTGTGCGCTTCATCAATCAACCAATGAAGCCATCGGTCTTGAAACTCATTCGGACAACTTTGATAGCCGAATTTCGCCCGCATGACTTCGCTTTTATACATCGGGCAGGCATTTCCCCAGACGCCATGAATGATGGTGTTAATGCCGCGATCGCGATAGTATCGCACTCGTTCGCGAATGGTTTTTTCGCTGGCATTATTCGTGGCTTGATAGCGACTCAAATATATCCCTCTAATCTCTTTTTTCTCCCCAGGACTTTGCGGTGTTGAGGGGGTTGCAGTGGGTGTGGGTTCCGGTGAATTTGCTGGCGGGTTATTTTCCGCATTTTGCCCCGGCGGCGCTGGGGAAGGAATTGGATTTGTCGGTAAATCTGCTGGCGGATTCGATGTGTGCGGCGCTGGGGGAACTGTGGGGGTCGCTTCTGTAGAAGGCGTTCCATTCAAAAAGGGAATATTCCTGGGTAAATCGGTGGGTAAAAACCGACTCAGTTCTAAATGTTCTCGCTGGGTGAATAACCAATATCCCCCACCGAAGATGAGGAGGATGACCGAAAACGGAATGCTTGCACATCCACATCCACTGGGTTCTTTCTTTTTGGCGGACATAATTTGTTAATAATTTCTCAGATTGTCGAAGAATTGAGTTGTACGCAGTACCAGCAGTTCCACAGGGATGATAAGTGTTTGTGCTGGCCAAACATTGGCAAGGCTATTCTATTAGCCATCATAATATTCCGATAGTGCGGATTTGTCAATCTGGCGGTGAGGCGGAGAATAGCTGTCAGGAGTTGGCGAGAGGGAAAAGCGATCGCGCCTTACCCTTAACCTGCCCCCAGGGACGCGAATAGCACCCTAAAAGTGTGGGATTTCAATCGCCCCAAACGCGCAACAGTTGCGCCAACTGCCATCCCTGCGGCCCACCTGGCTACAGCACTTTCACGGTTTCTTCAAACTCTTCTATAATGATATGTACTCGGGCAAAAATAATTGCAGTGGGTATGGTGGGCAGATCCAGATGAGCGAGGTGCCAATAGCAACTGATTCAAGGAACTGCCTACCCTACAAACCTCAAAAATGGATGGGCAATTTATTTGGCATGAGTGCTTAGTAGAATTCCCAATGAAAACCAGACCTAACGGAGAGGAATTACCCCTTATGATTGCTGTTTCTGACCATCAAAACCTAACCCCAGAAGAATACCTAGAACTGGAAAGCCAAAGCGCCATAAAACATGAATATATTAATGGCGAGGTCTACGCAATGGCAGGAACAACCGACACCCATAACACCATTGCTTTAAACTTGGCCATGCTGATTCGCAGCCACCTACGCGGAACGGAGTGTCGCGTTTATTTTGCCGAGGTCAAAGCCCGACTGGAACAACGAAACTGCTTCTATTATCCCGATTTGTTCGTGACTTGCGACCCGCAAGACCGAGAAACATCGACTTATAAACGCTTTCCCAAACTGATTGTTGAAGTGCTTTCGGAGAGTACCGAAGCTTTTGACCGAGGGGATAAGTTCAACGATTACCAAACTTTAGACAGTTTAGAAGAATACCTGTTAGTCAATACCAGACACCAACGAGTGGAAATTTTCCGACGCAACGAAGTCGGGGGATGGCTGTTTCATGCTTATAGCGCCACTGATGAAAATTTTACCTTGGAAAGCATTAATTTAACGGTAGCTTTTGCGGAACTCTATGAGGAGGTTAACTTGGAGAGGGAATCGGCAGAACTATCAGACGCCTAAAGTAGAGGGATACTTTATTGAAAGTGGGAGGAGGGGAGAATGACGATCGCAGCGCAAATCATGTCTTTAGAGGAATTTTTCAACTATGACGATCGCACGGATACCCGGTATGAACTCGAGGATGGGAAACTGCTGGCTATGCCCACCGAAAGCGAGATAAATCGACGAATTGCCACCTTTTTGTTGGTGTATTTTGCCCAACTCGGGATTGCATTTTCTCGATTGACGATGAAGACAGAAGTGGTGGTGAGTGGTAGGCGGGCAACGGTGCGTCTCCCGGATTTGATGGTGTTAACGGAGGAGTTAACGGAGGAGTTGGCGGGTGCGAATCGTTCTCTGGTGACGCTAGATATGCCCCCACCGCAGTTGGTAGTTGAGGTGGTGAGTCAGGGGGGAGAAAATGAGGCGCGAGATTATCGCTACAAGCGATCGCAATACCAAGCGAGAGGAATTGCTGAGTATTGGATTGTTGACCCGATGCAGGAGCGAATTACGGTATTGTCTTTGGTGGCAGGACTTTATGAGGAAGCGGTGTATGAGGGGTTGCAGCGATCGCCTCTGCACTGTTGAAACAGTGGGAACCGCGCTCATCCTTAACCGCAGTGCAGGTATTGCAGGCGGGGATAGGCGGATGAGAGGGAGTCAGGAGTCAGGAGGGAGAGATTTTCATCTCTCGATCCCTTCTCCCCCAAGAAAAAAGCCCCCTGATGGGGGCGAGGTTGCCAAGACCCCACTGCGAGTGGATGTGGGGTGAATTCACCAGAGTTTTAGCCCTGACCCAGAGGAACTGCAGGGACGAGGGGTAGGGTTTCCGGTTTCAACAAATCGGTTAATATTTCAGCAGGTGGTTGCTGATGAGGCCATGCAAAGGCATGACGGAATGCGGCTTGCTGACAGGCTTGCATTTGACGAAAATCGATGATATCTCGAGTCAGCAAGGTTTCGTACTCGAACGGTAGGCGGACGTTGTGCAAGCCGGCATTATCGGTGCAGATGGCAATATCCACTCCCGCCTCGAAACAGCGATCGAAGACGATTTTTAACTGTTTGAGGTCATCGAGGGTGCCGGTTTTGAGATAGGTCGTCGGACAGACTTCCAAACACTGACCCCTTTTGGCCACTTCAGTTAATAATTCCGGATGCTTCAGGGGAATTTGAATCCCGTGACCGATTCGCATTAAATAAGGGAGCAATTCGGGATAGCAGCCCTCGGGAGTTTCGTAAAGGTGCCCAGTGGTATTGATGCCCAGAGTGCGGGCATAGTCGTATAATTGGATGAATTCATCCAGGCGATCGCCGTAGTGATTGTCGCCACCGGCTAAATCCACCGCACAGACATACTCTGATTTTTGATGGGCCAAATCCACGATCGCCCGGTTCACCTCATAAGGCAAACGGGCGTGCATGCATAAAATTTGGCCAGTGACGATCGGGTACTCGTTCACCTCAGACGCTTTCCCCACCACCTCCACAATCTCCGCCATTTGGTCGATCCGGGCAGATTGACTCAACTGGTCCGAAGTTCGTAGATAAGGGGTGTAGCGCAGTTCCAAGTACGCTAGATTTTCAAAAATATAAGCACCCCGAATCAGCCGATAAATAAAATACGGCAAAGTTTCGATAGTTTGGACCCCTTCAACCAGGGTGTGTAGTTCTAAATACTCATCTAGGGTATTGCGCGGTTTGGTGTAAAATTCCTCAAACGCCGGGTATTCGGGAAACCGACGGCCCAACGCCGGATCGTGACGCTGAAAATAGCGCCAGAGAATGCGAGGAACCACCGAACCGCCTAGATGTCGGTGCAGTTCAGCATATAAAGCCACAATAACCTCTCAGGATTGTCAATAATAATAGATGAACGCGATCGGTGAGGGGTGTAGATGCATTCTAGCTAGCATAGCGCAAAATTGCGATCGCCTTCAAGCCCTCAGCCCCGATCGAAAGATTACGATTTGTAACTCCAATCTTAACGAAAATTTATTTGACAAGCGTGACACTCTAGGATGATAATCGTAGATTGTGTAAACTTTCGCTTGTAAGACCCTTGGCTAACGTCGTAGTAATAGGTGCCCAATGGGGCGATGAAGGAAAAGGCAAGATTACCGATCTGCTGAGCAAGTCAGCAGATGTTGTAGTACGTTACCAAGGAGGGGTCAACGCGGGACACACGGTCGTGGTAAAAGACCAGACCTTCAAACTGCACCTGATTCCCTCTGGCATCCTCTATCCGGCAACCGAATGCATTATTGGTTCCGGAACCGTCATCGATCCGAAAATTTTAATAGAAGAACTCGTACGCCTAGAAGAACTCAATATTTCCACGAAAAACCTATTAATTTCGCAAACCGCCCATGTGACGATGCCCTACCACCGCCTCATCGATCGGGCATCGGAAGAGCGGCGCGGGACGCATAAAATCGGCACCACCGGACGGGGCATCGGCCCGACCTACGCCGATAAATCCGAGCGGACCGGGATTCGGATCCTGGATTTGATGGATCCGGAAGGGATGCGAAAACAGCTCCACTGGACGATTAACTACAAGAATACGATTCTGGAGAAGCTGTACGATTTACCGCCGTTGGATCCGCAAGAGATTATCCAGCAGTACAGCGAATATGCCGATCGCCTGCGGCCTCATGTGGTGGATGCCTCGTTAAAAATTTACGACGCAGTGCAGCATCGGCGCAATATTTTATTTGAAGGGGCACAAGGCACCCTGCTGGACTTGGATCACGGGACTTATCCTTACGTCACCTCATCCAACCCCGTAGCCGGCGGTGCTTGTGTGGGGGCAGGGGTCGGACCGACCACCATCGATCGCGTGATTGGGGTGGCAAAAGCCTACACCACCCGGGTGGGAGAAGGGCCATTTCCCACCGAAATGACCGAAGGCATTGGGGATGTACTGTGCGATCGCGGTGCGGAATTCGGCACCACCACCGGACGCAAACGGCGCTGCGGATGGTTCGATGCGGTCATCGGGCGGTATGCGGTTCGCATCAACGGCATGGACTGCCTTGCGATCACCAAACTCGACGTGTTAGACGAACTCGAGGAACTGAAAGTCTGCGTCGCTTACGAAATCGACGGTAAGCGCTGCGAAAACTTCCCCAGCAGTGCCCGTCAGTTTGCCCGGTGCAAACCGATTTACGAAACCCTTCCGGGCTGGAAGGAGTCTACCATGCACTGCCGCAACCTGTCCGATTTGCCCAAACAAGCCCTGGACTATTTGAAGTTCTTGGCGGAATTGATGAAAGTGCCGATCGCGATCGTTTCCCTCGGGGCCAGTCGCGACCAAACCATCATCGTCGAAGACCCCATCCACGGACCGAAACGCGCCTTATTGGATGCCAACGGCACCCCAGTGGAAAACACAAACGCCTAAGTGTTTCGCCGGGGAAAAACCAGGCTCTTGTCCGGGATGTTTCCGCCCTGAATCGTTCGAGAGCGGCGATCGCATCTATTCGAGAGCATCACGCGATCGCCCCACGGGCGATGGATGAAAAGTGCAATTGAATTGTCTATCCAGAATTTGATAGGATAGGAGATTGTGGCGTTTTGTCGCTCCCGTTGGGGGCGAGTCGAGCAGCGCCATGCCTCAGTTATAACGAACCAGTAACCCGTAACCCGTAATCAGAAAGATGGCAGTAACAGTTGAATGTCAAAAACGGGCCGAAGGCAGCAAGCCGAAAGCCTTACGCAGAGAGGGATTAATCCCCGCCACCCTCTATGGGCATCAGGGAGCTCAATCCGTCTGCCTCACCATCGATGCGAAAACAGCAGAACTACTGCTCAAAGAAGCCTCGGTGAACAACACCCTGATCGATTTATCCGTTCCCGACCTCTCCTGGAAAGGAAAAACGATTCTGCGGGAAGTGCAAACCCATCCGTGGAAACCCTTCCTTTACCACGTCAGCTTTTTTGCCGTCGCCGCTCAAGCCAGCCTGGATTTGGTGGTGCCGTTAAACTTCGTCGGCGAAGCCTATGGCGTGGAACAAGAAGGGGGCATGTTGGATCTGGTCGTCACCGAATTGCCGATCCAATGTGCGCCAGATGATATTCCCGACTCGATTGAAATCGACGTTTCCCAACTAAAAATGGGAGAGTCGATCCACGTTGGCGAACTGATGTTGCCCACAGGCGTCACCCCGCAACTGGAGCCAGAACGCACGGTCGCGACCATTTTGGCTCCCAGAGTCACCGCGCAAGAGGAAGAAGAGGAAGCGGAAGAGACATCCCCAGAGGTGGCTTCCCTTCTGGAATCCTATGGCGAGACCGACGAGGAACCGAGCGGCGAAGAATAAAACCCGCGATCGCTTTCATATTGTCCTCAAATAGTGGCGATCGCGCCTCGCTCCAGCTTTCAATTCACCCAAAGAAAGCATTAAAAAGGAAAAAGCGACTGAAACAACGGTTGCCTTTTTCCTTTTTCATTTGTAAGGTGGGTGTGGAACACCCCTAAAGGTTTTACCACACTCAATTCACACTTCTAGATTTATGAGCAAATACCACGTTTATGGCATCGGAAATGCTCTGGTAGATATCGAATACGAAATCTCCCCCGAGCAGATGGAAGCGATGAAAATCGAGAAAGGCGTAATGACCTTAATCGAGGAAGATCGCCAAAAAGAAATCCTAGAGCAATTGAGCAGCAGCCCTTGTAAAAAAAGCTGTGGGGGTTCCGCCGCAAACACCGCGATCGCCATCAGTCAATTTGGCGGGAAATCCTTTTACTCGTGCAAAGTAGCCAAAGACGAAATCGGTGCTTTTTATCTCGAAGACCTGATTCGCAACGGTGTAGACAGCAACTTAACCGTGCATCCGCGCGCCGCCGGGATCACCGGCACCTGTTTGGTGTTCGTGACTCCCGATGCCGATCGCACCATGAACACTCATTTGGGCATTACCGCCAACTTTGCCGATTCAGAACTGGTTCCCGAAGCGATCGCCAATTCTGACTATCTCTATATCGAAGGATATCTCGTCAGTTCCCCCACCGGGAAAGCCGCTGCCATTACTGCCCGCGATTCCGCCAAAAAAGCCGGGAAAAAAGTGGCCCTTTCCCTGTCGGATCCGAACATGATTAAATTCTTCAAAGAAGGTCTCTTAGAAATCATTGGCGAGGGAATTGACTTTATCTTTGCCAACGAAACCGAAGCCTCGATAATGGCGGATACCGATGACCTGAAGGTGGCGATCGAATATCTAAAAACCCTCACCTCCTGCTTTGCCATCACCCTCGGACCGAAAGGTTCCTTGATTTTTGATGGCCAAAACCTCATCGAAATCGAAGGGGTGAAGGTTGACGCGATCGATACCGTAGGTGCGGGAGATATGTATGCCGGTGCTTTTCTTTACGGCATCACCAACGGCATGAGTTTCGAACGCGCGGGCAAATTAGCTTCATTGGCATCCGCCCGCCTCGTTACCTCTTATGGACCGCGTTTGGACAAAGAAGTAACTCAATCTTTGTTAACCGAAATTTAACCCAAATCCCCCACCCAGGGTAGCGGTTAATTCGGGAGATTCGGGGGCGAAAACGCGCCAGTCGCGCCCAGAATTGCGACCAAACCACCTCTGGAAACTCACAGGGCGATCGCCAACCCCAACTCCAACATCCGCTTCGTTTGTCAAAAAAACCAGGGAACTCTCCCTGGTTTTTTGTTTGCGCTACAATTGACAAAACATTCAGGATAGAAATGAGCGAAACAACACTGCCCCCCGTTATCGAACACATGTTGCAGCCCGAATTCTATCCCCATCCGGTGCAACAGCCCATCAAGCTGATGCAGACTCATGCCTCTTTCGTACTCCTGACGGGGGATTATGCCTACAAAGTCAAAAAAAATGTCGATTTTGGTTTCCTCGACTACTCCACATTAGAAAAACGGCATCATTTTTGTAATGAAGAATTGCGGATGAATCGACAGATTGCCCCCCAGGTTTATCTGGATGTAGTGGCGATCGCATCTTTAGGCGATCGCTACCAACTCGATGGCAAGGGCAACATCGTAGAATATGCCGTCAAAATGGTTCAATTTCCCCAAGATGCCCTCTTTATCAACCTGTTCGAACGGGGGGCGCTGACCGAACAACACATGGAAGACTTAGGGCGAGTCGTGGCCAATTTCCACGCCGAAACCCGCACCGATGAGACAATTCGCAGCTATGGCACAGTGTCGCAAATTCGCAAAGCCATTGACGAAAACTACCAACAAACCGAATGCTATATCGGCGGGCCGCAAACCGAAACGCAATTTCAGGAAACCAAGGCATTTAGCGATCGCTTTTTTGACCGCAGACCCTCACTGTTCCAACAGCGCATAGACGGCGATCGCATTCGCGAATGTCACGGCGACTTACATTTAAAAAATATCGCCCTCTGGCCCGATAAAATCTTCCTGTTCGATCGCATCGAATTTAACAAAACCTTCCGCTTCGTCGATGTCATGTACGATATTGGCTTTGCCGTCATGGATATCGACTCCCGAGGACGCCCGGATTTAGCCAATGCCTTTTTAAATACCTACATCGAACATACCGGCGATTGGTCCGGCTTGCAAGTGCTACCGCTATATTTAAGCCGGCAAGCTTACGTTCGCGCCAAAGTCACCTCTTTTCTCCTCGACGACCCCAATATTTCTGATGAAAGAAAACACAACGCCCAATCTACTGCAGCCAATTATTACCAACAAGCTTGGAAATACACTCAGCAGCAACAAGGACGGTTAATTTTAATGTCCGGGTTATCCGGGTCGGGAAAAAGTACCTTGGCGCGGCGTTTAGCCAGAAGAATAAATGCCATTCACATCCGTTCCGATGCCGTGCGAAAACATCTAGCCGGCATTCCCCTGCATCAGCGCGGAGGGGACGAGATTTATACCGCAGAAATGACGCAAAAAACCTATGGAAAACTGTTGGAACTCGGGCTAATGTTGGCCCGGGAAGGATATCCGGTGATTTTAGATGCGAAATACGACCGCCAGGGGTTGCGCGCACAGGCGATCGCCGCAGCAGAAAAACAGGGATTTAATCTGAAGATTTTACACTGTTGCGCCCCGATGCCCGTCTTGCGCGAAAGGCTCAACCAGCGCAGTTCTCAAGCGGTTTCCGATGCCACCGCCAATCTCCTGGAAAGTCAGCAAGCGGCTGCCGAACCCTTTACCGAAGCGGAACGAGTTTACGTGCAAACAATCGACAGTACCCAATCGCTAGAATCCCAACTGCAACAAGTCAAGGGGTAGGGTGGGCACTGCCCACCGGATTACCTTGTTCCTAGCATGAGCTGGGCAACCCTCGCGTAGAGACCCGATTAATCCCGCGTCTCTACGCAAGTAAAATTATTTGTTTAATTGCTTAAAAACCTCTCTATTTCAGGTAGAAAATGGCAGAAGAAAAAAAAGAAAAAAAACCATCCCCAGTGAGCCAAGGAATTATCCGGGGATTACAATTGTGGTTGTTTTTTATGTTTGCCTTTGCGTTTTTGGGGTATTCTAGATTTTTCAGTATTGTGCTAGGCACGATCGCGGGAGTGGCAGGGGGATTGAGTGCGGCTTGGTGGCAGATGACGGATATTCCCACACCAAAGCCAACTTTCGAGCAGCAGAAAAGCTTAGCAAATGTGACCAAAGAACGGTTGGAAAAAACAGAGAATCAAGAGTTTAAGAAATTGTAATGTTCTGCGAATAAGTATCGGTAATCAGCCAATCTATAGGAATTTAAAAAAATGAAGTGCCGATCGCGCGACAACCCTGCCTTCCCTGGGGGAAGACAAGGGCGATCGCTGCAACGCGCAGGTGGGGATTTCATCGGTGCTTGGGGGGTGTCCTCAAGCCGCCAGAATTCAGGACAGGGGGTATCATTTCCGAGACAAATCCCCCAAAGGGCGATCGCAGAGCGAGCGATCGCCCAAAAAATTTTGTAGACTAGCTGAGATTGGCAATTCAATACCCTAAGCAAACATACACATGGAATTTCTCTCAGACACCGTAGTGCTGTCGCGCCTACAATTTGCGCTGACTGCCATCTTCCACATGTTGTGGCCCGTGTTGACCACTGGCATGTCCATTTACCTGGTGGTGGTTGAAGGGCTGTGGCTGAAAACCCGAAACCCTGACTACTACTACCACGCCCGCTTTTGGGCGAAACTCTACGTGCTTAACTTTGGCATTGGCGTCGCCTCCGGGGTGCCGATGGAATTTCAGTTTGGCACCAACTGGGCACCCTTTTCCGAAGCGGTGGGGAACTTTTTTGGCAGCATCATCGGGTTTGAAGCCTCCTGGGCCTTCATGCTCGAAGCCGCCTTTTTAGGCATTATGGTGTTTGGCTGGGAGCGAGTCAATCCCATCATTCACTATATTTCCACCATTTTTGTGGCCATTGGCTCCAACCTGTCCACCTTCTGGATTCTAACAGCTAATTCCTGGATGCAAACCCCTGCCGGCGTGGAAATGGTAGAGGGGCAATTTGTGGTCAAAGATTACTTTGAGGCAATTTTAAATCCCTTCATGGCAGTCAGCGTGCTGCACATGTTCTTTGCCACATTGGAAACCTCTTTATTTGTGATTGGCGGAATTAGCGCCTGGTACATTCTCAAAAAGCGCCACGAAGCCTTTTTTTCCAAAGCCTTCAAAATAGTCTTAGCCGTGGCGATCGCCGTAGCTCCCTTACAAATCTATATCGGACACTTAAGCGGCGAACAAGTCTACCGCTATCAACCCACCAAACTTGCCGCAATGGAAGCCCAATGGGAAACGGTTCCCGCCGGACAAGCTGCAGACTGGAGTATGTTAGCCATTCCCAATGAAACCGCCGAACAAAATGACTGGGAAATCACCATTCCCAACGCCTTGGGCTACATACTGGAATTCAAAAAAGAATTGCCCTATCCCGTGCGAGGTTTGAAAGAATGGCAACCCGAAGACCGACCGCACATGGTAGGTTTAATCTACTACTCTTTTCGGATTATGGTGGGGATTGGCTTTTTCCTCGCCGGCTTGATGTTTCTCAGCGTTATTCAATGGGTGCGCGGACAATTATCCGAGGGTAACATTGAAAAACAAACCTGGCTGATGGTGGGTTGGATTGCCGCTGCACCCCTGGGTTATATTGCGATCGAATCCGGTTGGATCGTGCGCTGTGTGGGGCGACAACCTTGGACGGTTTACGAACAAATCCGCACGGTGGATGCCGTATCTAACCTGCCAGCGAGCAATGTTTTAACCTCTTTAACTGGTTTTGCCACAGTTTACACGGTGTTATTTTTTACTGCTTTGTACTTTGGCAGTCGCATTATCCAACGCGGACCGAATTTTAAACTTCCCGTCCCCGGAGTGGAAGGCAAACCCGCCGTGGAAACCAAACCCGGAGAATTCGTTCCGGACCAACGTCCCATCGAAACACAACAATAGGAGGTTGTATGGAAACGCTCAGTTATTTTTTGCCGCAAGTTTGGTTTGCAATTTTGGCGTTGTTCCTCTTCCTCTATGTCATGCTCGATGGGTTTGATTTAGGGGTGGGTATCTTGTCTCTGACCGCTTCCTCTGAGGAACGACGCGGCATTTTGATGACCAGTTTGAGCAATATTTGGGATGCCAATGAAACCTGGTTGGTGTTGATGGGCGGCGCGCTGTTTGGCGCGTTTCCCCTCGCTTACGGCACGATTCTCAATGCGTTGTACATCCCGATTTTTATCATGGTGTTTGGCTTTATTTTTCGGGGGGTAGCGTTCGAGTTCCGCGAGCAAGCAACCCGCAAGTTTTTTTGGAATGTAGCCTTTGGCGGAGGCAGTTTTTTGGCTGCACTGGGTCAAGGGTTATCCCTCGGCGCAGTGCTATCGGGAATTCGTGTGGATGATGCGGGTCATTTTATCGGTAGCACCTGGGATTGGTTGACCTGGCAATCGGTTTTGGTGGCTTTAACGCTGATTCAAGGGTATGTTTTGATTGGCTCGACTTACTTGATTTGGAAAACCACCGGAGAGTTGCAGCAAACTCACTATAAAACGGCGAGAATTGCCGCTTGGACGACTCTAGTAGGGGCTATTTTGATTACGATTACGACGCCGGTGTTTTACGAGTACGCCCGCGATCGCTTGTTTCATCAGCCGCAAATTTATATCTTTGCCCTGATTCCGCTTCTGGGGGTGTTGTTGGTGGCGCTGCTGTTAAGAAGTCTGAACCAACAGAAAGAAAGAACGCCGATTATTTGGACGATTCTTATCTTTTTGCTGACGTTTATCGGGTTGGCTTTGGTTGTCTTTCCCTACATCATTCCCACGAAAATCACCATTTACCAAGCGGCTGCCGATCCGAGTTCTCTGGTGTTTATGATTATCTGGATTGGGGGTTTGATTCCGGTGATGTTGTTCTACAATCTGTACCAATATTTTGTCTTCCGGGGCAAGGTGACGAGCGGCAGCTATGGCGGGGAATAATTTGCGCTCTGCCTAGCGATCGCTCTAGTCTCTGTTAACAGTTTTAATCGGTTAGATTCGCGTCTTGGGGATGAATCTTATCGTCTCCCAGGCGCTTTTTTATTGGGAAAATGCGGGATAATACCGTAGGGTGGGCAACTTGTTGCCCACCCTACAAGGGTAAGTAGAGATTAGGAAGGAGTGGGTTTAGGGGTGGGGAGGAAATATCCAGTATTTCTCGGATGCTGCTACTGTAATTGAGTAGTTCTGATTGGAAAATTCTCTGGGGGAAAGATGTTTTTATTTTTGTCCAAGCTGTTGCCGATATTTGTGTATCCGTTGGGGTTAAGTTGTTTGTTAATGGTGGTGGCGCTGGTGACGTTGTGGAAGCGCCCGAAATGGGCCGCCGGGGCGATCGCAGGTGCATTGGTTCTGTTGCTATTGAGCAGTAATAGTTGGGTGAGTTATGGGATAGTGCGATCGCTGGAAGCGCAGCATGTGCCCACCGATGAGTTGCCCAACGCGGCGGCGATCGTGGTGCTGGGGGGTGCCACTAAACCGGCAATTCCCCCGCGCCCCTGGGTGGATGTGAACGAAGCGGGCGATCGCGTGTTGCATGGTGCCCAATTATACCGCCAAGGAAAAGCGCCGGTGGTCATCCTCTCTGGCGGGCGCATCGAGTGGAAAGGGGGCGGTCCGCCGGAAGCGGAAGATATGGCGCGCATTCTCGAAACAATGGGTGTTCCCGAGTCTGCTATCCTGAAAGAACCCAATGCCCTCAACACCTATCAAAATGCCGTAGAAGTCAGAAAACTGCTGGAAGAAAAGGGCATCGAAAAGCGCGTTTTGCTGGTGACTTCCGCCACTCACATGCCGCGATCGCTCCTGGTTTTCAAACGTCAAGGCATCGAAGCGATACCCGCACCCACGGATTTTCAAGTGTCGGAACAAGAACTCGCAGAACTAAAAGGCACTTGGCAATCCACACTGCTCAATATCTTCCCCGATGCTTACCGCCTGCAAGAAACGACCAAATCCCTGAAAGAATACATCGGAATGGTGGTTTATCGTCTGAAAGGATGGATTTGAAGCGATAAAAAGGGGGCGATTGAAATCGCGCCTGGGCTTTTCTTCGTCCGCCTACGCGGACTCATCCGTATGATACTTTGTCTCTGGCATATCGATAGATATCTGCCGCCTGTAAGGACACGGCAGTGTCGTGTCCTTACATTTTCTCTCGGTCGTTCGTGCATAAAAC
This sequence comes from Phormidium sp. CCY1219, assembly GCF_055795085.1. Taxonomy (NCBI): domain Bacteria; kingdom Bacillati; phylum Cyanobacteriota; class Cyanophyceae; order Oscillatoriales; family Oscillatoriaceae; genus Phormidium; species Phormidium sp. CCY1219. Next base: position 38,557 of record NZ_JAYFEQ010000524.1, read on the forward strand.
ATGCTATAAATTACTTTATGTGCGATTTTAGGGTTCGAGTTTTATACAAAAAACAACGGGATGGCGAACCATCGCACTTTTCAGGCTGCTTTTTTAGCACAATTGCTGCTCTCGACCCATTCCTAATTGTAAATTCTAAATTCTAAATTCTAAATTCTCTCCTTTGTCAGAGGCGAGTGCTAAGATGGAAGTCCATCGATCGGGAATCCTGAGACGGTGGGGAATGATAGATGAAGCGCTTATAGAAAAAAATTATGCTTCCCAAAGAGTTTCCTCAAATCACGCCAACGCCGCAAAATTTCGCTGAAAGCTTGCAAGCGGCGCAAGTCACGCGGGAGTTTTACGAAGAACTGGAATATCGAGAAGAGTTTGAGAATTATTGCCAGTGGTACCGGGACAGTGCAGAATGTCATCGCCGAGAATTGGAGAAAATGCGGGGGGACATCAATATTTTGGGTTGGTTTAGCCGAGGCAAAAGATAAATTTTAATTATAAATTAGCAATTAGCGGGTGCTAATTGCTAATGAAAATCGCTCCGAAATCAGTGGGGAAAGGTTCGGCGACACAAATCCGATGGCAAGAGAAGAGCCTAAGAGATAACCTCTAGTTCATCTTCTCGGAAGTGGGCCTTAAATTTTTTATCAAATTGGACTTGCACGGGTAGGTTAGCGCTAACGGGTCTGCCTTGCCATTCGTTAGCGAAGCCGATCACTTCCCCTTCCTCACCCTGTACGTCATAGGGTTGATTGCGATTTTTGGGACTGTGGTACACGATAACAGACTGGATGACGCGAACGCGATCGCCAACTTTCATATCCTTAAACCTGGTGTTGTGTCTCTAACTTTCTGCACCGAATAACAGTGCAAGTTTACAGTATCTTCTCAAACAGCTTTTCTATCTTCTCATATCGAGACCCCGGTTAAGGGATGAGGCGGTGAATCTGCATGAAGAATTCACCCCAAACCCCTACAGGGTGGGGAAGACAGAGCAATTATTCATCGAGATTTTCGATAGGTGTCGGTGAGGAATCGGATCCGGGGGAGGCGAGTTGCCACCATAGAGCAAAGCCGACCACAGCACTGACGAGCATCACTCCGATTAACAGCAGGGGGATTTTCCAGGGGGAGGAAGCGGGGCGATCGCCGCTGTCGGTTTCCTCGGAAGACTCCTCCTCATAAAGCAGCGCTTGAGAGGCGCGAGACATTTCCGCTTCGGAAGACTCGGAGGGCAATTGTGTGGGATCGAACAGCACCAACTTTTCGGGAGAGATGCGGAAATAGGTTAAAACCACCGAGGTATTGTCGTGACCGTTTTTTTCATTCGCCAGATTTAGCCAACCTTGGACCGCCTCTTCCACAGACATCTCCCCATTGAGAACATCGACCACAAAATCCCCCCAATACTGCTCCACGAGATCGTTATCGCTCAACCCATCAGAGCACAGCAGCAGCAGACCATCTTCTTCCACAATAAAGCGCTGAATGTGGGGGCGCAGCAGTTCCCCATCGCGGGTGCCCAGGGCTTGCGTTAGCGCCCCGGCGTCTCGTCGTTGCAGGGCTTCGCGATAAAACGATCGCCCCATTCGGACTTCGCGCGTGGCCACATCATCATCCACCGTGAGGCGCTGACAGTAATGGGGGGTAATCCAATAGGCGCGAGTGTCCCCCACATGAGCGAGATAGAGTTCGTGACCGTTTTCGCTCTCGATGCCCTCCTCGCTTCGCACCGATTGGGGAAGCTGAAGACCCAAAACCAAGGTGGTGCCCATGCGCTGACGTTCCGCGCGTCCTTGCTGGTCATTTTGGGCGGCGATCGTGTTATTCACCACTCGGATAATCGCTTCGAGTTGCTCGCTGACCAGTTCTGGGCTGGCCAGATCCGGTTGGTCGGCAATTTCGGCCATCAACGCTTGGATAGGCAGTTTGAGCGATTCTACCGAGAGTTGGCTAGCCACTTCACCGCCTTCGTGACCCCCGACGCCATCGCAGACCATCGACAAGCGACCGAGCAGAGGGGTCTTGCTTTTTTGTCCGTCTTGCGATAAATCGGCTAAAGTCGGATAGCAGGCATCTTCATTGTGGTGTCGGTGCGGGCCAGAGTCGCTCAGACCGGCGACGCGCCAGCGCAAGGGCAACTGACCCGCCAGTTCGAGCAGCAGTTGATTGACTTGGGGGAGAATGGCGGATAAATCCGCATCGGGACGGCGCATTTGCTTGCCGATGTCTTGCAGGCGATCGCCCAGGGGTGGGGGAACCTTGCCCGCCCAAGTCAACCAGTGATAGCCGAGATCCTGCAAATCCGGTTTGGTAATCAAACCCGCATCAGCATAGAGTTCGCGCAACCACACGCGCCACCCCTGCACCCGGATATTGTCCGCTTGCAGTAAGCTCGAGGCGACCCCGACTTCTACCAGGGGCGTCCACAATTCCAGAATTTGCCACAACCAATAGACTTGGCGCACCGGTGGCGCTTCCGACCACAGGTCTAGCATTGCCGGATAGAGGGTGCCGCTTTTGCCATCGATGGGGGCATTCTCGAGTAATAGCAGATTTGCCGATTGGGTTTGGTCCCCCAGGGGACAAAAGCCATACACTTGGGGAATGTGGAGTTGCAGTGGATATAATTTGAGATAGGGAAGAATCGCTTCTGGCAGGTCTTCGGGGAAAAACGGTGGCGTTGCCGGTTGGGTATCGAGCCATATTTGCGGCGCGATCGCAGCATAGCGATCGCCCACCCATTCCTCGCGATACTGGGCCGCCGCTGACCCCACCGCCCACAAATAGCGATAAATCAGCGGGGTTTCACAGGATTCGCAGAACCGACTCCCCAAGGCGTTATCCGGTTTGCCACAAGCGGGATTAGGGCAAGACAACAGCGGCTCAAAACTGCTCATAAACTAGACGAGGTGGTACACAACAGTGTGAAGAGCGCCCGATCGCGCTAGCATCAAAGGGCTGACACCAGCTAAAACGGATTTGAGCTGACCGGAACGAAATACACTCTGCTTCGGTCCGGGATACCCACAACGGCGATCGGCTCTCGGTTTTTCTAGAGACACTGGATGAATTACCCCTTACTGGATCGGGGATGCCGTTTAGACTAGAAAAACATCACCCTAATTCTATCCCTAAGTTCTCGCAAGCACGGCGATCGCGATCGCGCAGGTTGCACCGCCATACCAACCTCACCCCATAAGGTGACATTATGCCAATCAACGCCACCCCGACTCTATTACAGATGGTTTATCAAATGAGTCCAACAATCCTTTGGTTATTGCTGGGGGCAATTCTCTGTTTGATGGAGCTGTTTGTCCCCACCGCTTTCGTGGAATTTATGATGGGTTTGAGTGCCCTCGCCGTCGCCGCTATCGCTCTGGTGGTGCCGAATTTCGCCCTCCAGGTGGTACTGTGGATTGCACTGTCGGCAGGTTCGATTTTCTTATCCCGCCGGATCCTGTCTCGCGGCAAACTCCCTCATACCCTCGCCGACGCCCAAGAGGCCCAAACCTTAACCGCAATTCCCCCCGGAGAAGCGGGACGGATCCTCTACGATGGTAACTCCTGGCGAGCGCGTTGCGACGACCCCCAACTGGCGATCGCACCCAATCAAAAAGTTCTGGTGGTGGGCCGCCAAGGCAATACCTTGGTTGTCGTTCCCGAATCTCTCCTGCATTCGTAAATCGCTTTTTTCTAATCCGGCGTTTCTGAGGCTTCCCCTGGGGTTAAATCCCCGCTATTCTCCCTCGATACGACGATTTTAACAAACCCAAACCCGGAGGTTTAACGTGGAATCAATCTTTATCATTGCTGCCGCTCTTTTCGGATTTTCTGGCATCGCCGGCTCGGTCAAAATCATCAACCAAGGAAACGAAGCCTTGGTGGAAACCTTGGGAAAATATAGCGGCAAAAAACTCGAACCCGGTCTCAACTTTGTGCTGCCTTTTTTAGACCAAGTGGTTTTCAAAGAAACCATCCGCGAAAAAGTATTAGATATTCCCCCGCAGCAATGTATCACTCGGGATAACGTGGCAATTACCGTGGATGCGGTGGTGTATTGGCGGATTATGGATATGGAGAAAGCCTATTATAAGGTAGAAAATCTCCAGTCGGCAATGGTCAATTTGGTGCTGACTCAAATTCGCTCGGAAATGGGCAAACTGGAACTGGACCAAACTTTTACCGCCCGCACGGAAATTAATGAAATCCTGTTGCGAGAACTGGATATCTCTACTGACCCTTGGGGGGTGAAAGTGACGCGGGTGGAACTGCGCGATATCGTTCCCTCGAAGGCAGTCCAGGATTCGATGGAATTGCAAATGGCGGCGGAACGTCGCAAGCGCGCGGCTATTTTAACCTCGGAAGGGGAACGGGATTCTGCGGTTAACAATGCCCGAGGTAAAGCCGAGGCGCAAGTGTTAGATGCAGAAGCACGACAAAAAGCAGCTATTCTCGATGCTGAAGCGCAACAAAAGGCGATTATTCTCAAAGCACAAGCTCAACGTCAAGAACAAGTGCTGAAAGCTCAAGCCACTGCAGAAGCACTGCAAATTATTGCCAAAACCCTGAAAACTGACCCGCAAGCTCGCGAATCCCTACAATTTTTACTGGCTCAAAATTATATTGAAATGGGCTTGAAAATTGGCAGCAGCGATAGCAGTAAGGTGATGTTTATGGACCCGCGCACTATCCCAGCTACCTTGGAAGGCATGCGCTCGATTGTCAGCGAACAACCGAACAATAGCGAAACCGTCTAACGGCTAAACCCCCGAGGATGAAGGAAAAATAACTTCCTTCATCCTTTCGTGATTCTTTGACTCGTTCTCCGACCAAAAAATTCCTCGCTTGCCCCGAAAAATATCTTTTAAAAAAGTTATTCAATTCGAGATTTAGTCGGCTTTTTTGAGTCGATTTTTAACCCTTAAAAAGCACAGAAAATCCCTCGCTTTAGGTGGGGGGTGAGCAGTACACAACCTCGGAGAATTCTATTCTGCAGTGGAGTCTTTTTCCTGTTCGAGAGCGCAGCGATCGCACAGACCAAAAAATTCTAAAGTATGATAAAATACTTTGAACTGGTGCGTGGTTTGTAGCTGGTTTTCTAACTCGTGAACCGGACACTCATCAATCGGAATGGATGCGCCACATTGCAAGCAGGTCAAGTGATGCTGGTCTTGATGAATGCAGCTATAAACAGACTCGCCATTTGCCAACGTCCGCACCTGAACCACTCCTTCGAGCTTCAACGCATCCAAGGCGCGATACACCGTTGCCAGTCCCACCCCTTGATTGCGCTTGCGTAGCTCCACATACATATCCTGAGCCGAAATCGAGCGATCCAGGGTGGTAAGCAGGTTGAGAATCCGTTCTTGAGAGCGAGTGCGTTTGACTGTCATGGTCACTGTGGTTATCGGCTTTTTCTGGGTGAGCCTGGGTGAATTAATAATTTAACACCACAAGAGGTGAAAAACGAAAACGCAAATATTGCGAGTTCGGGGATTAAAATGAAAGAGACACCAGCAACTGTTAAGCATTATCGCAAGAATTGAGGGCGAATCGCTGTGACTCAAAAAAAATATCAGGCTCATATCTATGTTACTCTGCGTCCCTCGGTGTTGGATCCGGCAGGAACCGCTGTAGAGTCTGGGGTGCAAAATATGGGATATGACAATGTAGAGGGGGTACGGATTGGCAAGTACATCGAACTAACTATCTCCTCGGGTAGCGAAGAGGAGGCGAGAGAACAACTCGATCGGATTTGCGATCGACTCTTGGCAAATCCGGTGATTGAAAATTATCGCTTCGATTTGAATGAAGTGTCTGCAACCATGAATGCGGGGGCAAAAGCGTGAAATTTGGCGTAGTCGTTTTTCCAGGTTCGAACTGCGATCGCGATGTGGTGTGGGTGACGCAAGGGTTGCTCAACCAACCCACGCGCTTGGTATGGCATCAGGAAACGGATATCTCGGATCTCGATGTGGTGGTTCTCCCGGGAGGTTTCAGCTACGGGGATTACCTGCGCTGCGGCGCGATCGCCCAGTTTTCTCCGGTAATGCCGGAAATTATCAACCATGCCGAAAGCGGCAAACTGGTGTTGGGCATTTGCAACGGTTTCCAAGTGCTAACTGAGGTGGGACTCCTACCTGGGGCGCTGATCCGCAACCGGGATTTGCACTTTATCTGCGATCCGGTGTCGGTGAAAATCGAAAATACCGATTTGCCCTGGACTTCGGCATATTCCCCCGGGGAAGTGGTCTCCCTTCCCATCGCGCATGGCGAGGGGCGCTACTATGCCGATGCAGATACCCTGGCGCAACTGGAAGACAATCACCAAGTAGTCTTCCGCTATTGTACGCCCGCCGGGGGAGTCAATGTGGCGGGGAATTGCAATGGGTCTTTGAACAATATTGCCGGGATTTGCAACCGCCAAGGGAATGTGTTGGGCATGATGCCCCACCCGGAACGCGCCTCGGATCCCATGCTCGGTCCCACCGATGGCAGAAAGTTGTTTGAAAGTTTGTTAAGCCCTGCATTTGCCGCAGTTTAATCCGGGTAAAATGTGGGGGGTGGCGGGAGAGTGTTTGATGACTCTCCCGGTTTGATTCTTAGCTGCAAGCCCGTTTTTCTACTGGTAATTTCAGGTGGAATAGTTAGAGGATACATTGCGTTTTATTCGGCTACAATGGATGGAGGTGAACCCGTGCGATCGCCGAAGTTAATGGCTTTAGTTATGGCCTTGTCCGTGGCGATGACGCCACAATTGGCAGTAGGTCAAACTGTGGAAGAGCTTTATCAGCAAGGCAATGCCGCATTTAATGCGGGCAATTTTGACGCGGCGGCAGAAATCTGGCGTCAGGTGATTGCCCAGGATGCCAATGATGCGGCAGCTTATGTGTGGTTGGGACTGTCTTTATTTTATCAGGAGCGAGTGGAGGATGCGATCGCCGCCTATCGCAATGCCCTGGAAATCGATCCGGAGAATGCCAGCGCTTATAATAATTTGGGAAATGCGTATAATGAGTTGAATAATGCCAGGGAAGCGATCGCGGCATATCGCCAAGCGCTGCAAATCAATCCCAATCAAGCGCAGACTTATTATAATTTAGGGGTGGCACTGAGTGCGGCCAATCGACTGGATGAGGCGATCGCGGCCTATGGCAGGGCGATCGAACTCAATCCCGACGACGCAGAAGCCTATGTGAAAGTGGGTCTCTTGCTGCAACGTCAGAATCAGTTGGATGAGGCGATCGCGACTTATCGGCAAGCGATTCAGTATAATGCCGAGTATCCCGAGGCTTATTTGAATTTGGGGTTAGCGCTGGCAAGTCAGGATAAAATCGACGAGGCGATCGCGGCATATCGTCAAGCCCTGGAAATCAATCCGAATTTAGCAGAAGCATATAATAACTTGGGGGTGATGTTCCGCCGCCAAGAAAATTGGGATGAAGCGCTGCAGGCATATCAACGGGCGATCGCCATCGAACCGGAACTGGCAACGGCGTATAATGGTTTGGCGGTGGTCTATCGCCAGCAGGGCAATCTCGACGAGGCGATCGCCTCTTATCAGCAAGCCCTCAGTTACCCCGATCGTCCCGCCTTACCCGCCAGCGCTCACACTTTGGCCTATAATGGGTTGGGGTTGGTGCTGCAAGAGCAAGGGAAAACTGAAGCGGCGATCGTCCAGTTTGAGCGGGCGATTGAATTAGACCCGAATTACCAACCCGCACAGTACAATCTGCGTCAAGCTTCGGCAGGGAATTAAGCCCCTGACAGGGTGATTCGTTGGCCTCGTTCCCCCGAGGGGGGAACGCCACTCCCGAGGGTGCGCCTCGCCGAAGTTCGCACAAGCACGACCGCACTTGATTAGGCGATCGCTTCTTGGAAGGGCAACTGCGATCGCTGACGTGCTGCGGCGACCAAGGATTGAAAGATCCGCTGATGAGAAGTATCCCCCGGCGAGAGTTCCGGATGCCATTGAACCGCGATCGCAAACCCACAGTGCTGATGTTCCACCGCCTCGATCGCGTTATCTTCCACCGAATGTGCCACCACTCGCCAACCGGGCGGAATCGTCCGCACCGCTTGGTGATGCCACGACACCACCGCCAATTCCGCATTCCCCACAATCCCCGCCAGACGACTTCCCGGCGCAACTCTCACATAGTGCTGCGAGGGATAAAGAAGTCCCGGGGAGGGATTCAGGCGATGGTTGACTTTCGTGCCATACTCATCCGGTATGTGAGCAATTAACGTGCCGCCACAGGCCACCACCAGCAGTTCCATCCCTCGACAAATTCCCAAAACCGGGACATCTCGATCCAGTGCCAAATGTGCCAAAGCCAGTTCCGATTCATCCCGCTCTCGGTCTATATTGTAGGTGAATTCGTGCGCCGTCCCGTTATATAAGGCGGGGTTGATATCCCCACCGCCAGATAAAATCAAACCATCTAATCGGTCTAAAATCGCCTCCGGATCCGGTTCTCCCGGCGGTAACATCACCGGGACGCCACCCGCCGCACGCACCGCATCCACATAGATCGCCATCAGGGAAAAAGCGGTGGCTCCATTTCGACCAGAGGTGGTAATTCCCACAAGGGGTGCTTTTAGAGATTGCGTCATATTTCAATGGGTTGAAAGGTCTATTGCTATATTCGGGGTTTGACAGAGAAAAGCAGTATAGCCGATCGCATTTTCCGGAAAAATTCGCGATCGGCTGGCGTTTTTTTATGGCTGTTAGGCGTTGGTGCGTGACCCCCGGATTCGATTGGGCGATCGCCCTACCCATTCAGTCGCGGGGGCCACACACCTTAATCTGGGAAAACAGTAACTCATGGGTTTATTGCCCTTGGCCATGATGCTCAAACCGTTTTTAGAAGATATCTGCATGCAAATAGAGTTTCTACGAACCCTTGCACCCTGTAACTCTGGCGATCGCATTAAGCCGCCTGAGTTTTGCCCGGGGCTAATGTCACCAAATAGGCTTCATTATTAACCGCCAAAAACACCGTCTCTTGACCCAATTCTACTAAAATTTCGGCCAATAACTCCTCAAGGGCTGCTTTCGCTTGTTTCAGACCCACTTCAGTCGTCCAAGCTTCAATTTCAAACACCGTTTCTTTGACCAATCCGTGATTTTCGCTGATGTAAAAGCCCAAAGCGGCTGGTTTGCAGGTTGCTCCACCAAAATGCGCTGAGAAGAGCTGATTGGCACGATCGACCCATGCGGCGGTATTGGCGGGATGGTCGATATCCTCGGTGGTGGGAATTAAAACGCGGATGTGGCGGGTGAAGTGCTGGCAGACTCGCACTTTCGAGCCTTGGCGAGTGGGGTTGGGAAACCGGCGATCGCCACAGTTGGGATGATAATCTACGCGATCGGTCATAATCCTGTCCTCTTTGAGGTAACACTCTTTTTATTATTGGGAGGCGATTTTTTATGCGTTGCGATCGCCGCAGGGCATATCCATCAGAATTGTTCGCGCCGTTTAACTCCCTTGAGTGATTCGCGATCGCTCCTTCTCCGGTGCAGCAGAGGCACCCCACCCGAAGCTCTGCCTCATTCTATCAACCGCCCTCAACCCCCGCCTTTTTGCCAACCCGCCAGATATTATATCCCCATCGCTCGCCCATGCCATTTTTTCAACCTTCCTACAGACTCACTCACTGTCAGCACACCGCCTGCCACCTGCTTATATTTCCTCCCCATCATTCAGGCCAAAAATATAGGACAAACCACACATAACTCGCCTCAGAGCGGCTCCGAACGCAAAAACCCCACCCTGGGGGCGGGGCTTTTTCCAGCCAAGCTGGTATTTATTCTAACGCCTCTCGCACAGAGTGAAAAATTCGCCGCAAAATCGAGTATAACTCAGCGCGATCGCCGCTTTCCCTGTCATCCTCCTCCCTGAATGCCAATTCTCGGTCTACCGTGCCCCCAGTGTCTTCATGGATTAAGGCTTCTAATTCCTGAGCCGCTGATGCGAGTTGTAACGATTCAATATCCTTTACCAGTAAAACCCGCTCGAGTTTGGCCACGATCGCTTGTCGCCGTTGCTCCGACCAACTCGCCTGTTGTTTTTCCCAATAGGATTCTAACTCAGAAAAAACCGCATTTTCTGCCAAGGGTTCGGCCATTTCCAGTAAATCTAACAGTCTATCTGCGGAAAAGAGTTCATCTCGCTCGAAGCTCAGTTCTGGGAACTCGGTTTCTAGGGCCGGGGTGAAACCCACGATCGCCCCCCAAGTCTGTTGCGGGTTCACTTCCACTGCAACATAGGCGATGCGATCGCCCATCACCAAATGTTCCGGAATCTCCAAACTTTCCACATCCGGCGGAAGTAGCAGACATTCCACCGTTCCTAAAAAGCACTGGTCCTCAAAAATCTCTAACTCTGCAAAATCTGAGAGAACCTGCAAATAGAGATTCCAAGCACTGCTGTTATCTATCCGACAATCATAGCCAAAACGATTCAGATAGCGAGCCACCACCCAAACAGCGATCGCCCGTTGACGAACCCCCTCCACTCGTTCCGGACTCACACCAGCGGTCAACTCAGCGAGGCGCTGGTGTAAACTCGGGGGAATCGGAACCCTTTGGCCAAATTGTGCCACGTTCAGTTCGGCAGTCATAATCAACCTCTTCAAATACTGTGAGTGTGCAAAAGCAATCGACAAAATGGGGAAATTACAATCAACGCCCGGGATAGAAATCGCACGTGAGCCAGCCCGAGCCAAGCCATGCGCCACAGCGCCATCGTTCCCCCGCGCCGACTCATTCCTTTCGTGAGAATCGCTCCAGACATGAGATTAAACTCGATCGCGAAGGCGATCGCCCATCCGTTTCAGTAGCGGATTCAGAGTGCGACTCCAGGCTGAATTCATCGCCCCTGGCGGCATGTCAAACGCTGCCGCCACTGTTTTCAAAGTCCATTTTTCCCCACAAGACGCACAATCATAAATCTTCAGCAGCACCGCTTGCGCCGTAATCGGAGGCGGTGGACTCTTGCGGACATACGTTCTCCGTAACTCCCCGGTAGGGTCGGTTTCAAACTCCTCGCGGACCAATTCCAGTCGCGGGATATCCCCATCGGGAACAGCCACCTCATCCAGATTCAGGCGTTCTCCCGTTCTGGCATCCCTGGGGTGAGAATGAATCGACGCTTGGTGTTCTTGCCGGAACCTGCGATACTCTCCCTTGCAATATTTATTCCAAAGGGTAATCGGGCTAGCACCGCCTTTATCCGGGTCATAGGCTTTTTCCGCCGCCGTCCCTTTCCCGCGAATCTCACCATTGATTTTGCGCTCGATGTAGTCCCAGGCGCGATGGGAAGCTTCCAGATAGAGAAGGTCGTTATCCCACTGCGGGGCTTCCCCCCGCCAAAAACAGCCCGGTGGCGCTTGCATCATTCGACGCAATCCCTGCTTTCGCAGGCGTTTGCGCGCTTTGGCTGACTTCGCCCGTAACGCCTCGCGAAAAATCCCTTTCAACTCTTCGTGGATAGGATGATTCAAATCCTCTGTCACCGTTCCCCTCCTCAAGTTAGTGGACTGGAAACGATTATCCCTCATCAATTGCATGTTTGACCTCCCAGTAAAAGAAACTATTGGCTGTTTAACTCGTTCCCAGCACATGCTGGGAACGCCCCGCTCGAGGCTCCGCCTCCCCCCCCAATCCATCTACGTGCAGATCCCACCGTCATGGAGGGGAGGGCACGCTCACCAGCGGATTCACCCCAATCCATAGCACGCCAAACCGGCCCAATGCACGGGATGCTGAAACGGGCATCCCTTATCCGCTGCATACTGGCGAATCAACTTTTCTGCATCGGTTGCTGGTTCCACTGGTTTCCCGTTCTTGTCGAGGCGTTCCCCTTCCGCCTTCACCGCCCGTTTCATCGCCTTGCTGTGATGCTCGCGAAACTCCGCCCCGGTCATTTGCCGCATCTCCCGTTGTGCCAGTTGCAGCGCCCGGGGACGATTCCGCCCCTGCTGGCGGTATTTGTGATACAAACTGGACAGCAACGCCGAGGAACAATCGTAAATCGACCATTGACTGGCAATCACCCCCCGCGCCCCGGCACAGAGGAAGCCGGTACTCACCGCCACCGGTTCGTCAATTCCACTGCGGGGCAGAAATAGGCCGGTTTCGCAACAAGACAAGTAAACCTCCTCCAGTTGCCGGAAACGCCAAGCCGGAGAAAACAGTTGACTGACGCTAATTGTGCCATCACTCAGCCGCAACCCGGACTCCAGAGGATTGTCAAAGCGACTTTGGGCGTGGTGAGTGCTGACCAGGCAGTTGGCAGTGGCGAGTAACTGGCGGTACGCTTCCCGGGTGGCGTTGGCCCCGATGAGTCGCCGTTGTCGGTCAACCTGGAACAGTTCCGCCACTTTCATCCCTTCAAAACAACTGAAAGGCAGGTCATCGGTGGCGTTTTCTGCCGTGGCATAGGTGGCATCGGAAACCGAGGGGCGATTGTGGCAAAAGCCGAGCACTTGCAAGCTGGGGGCATAACGCAGAAGGAATTTATCTCCCAGATATGTTTCGGGGAAAGCCGCTGCCGTGGGCTGTTGCGCCTGGGATTGGCCTTGTTTCGCGGTATTTAAGGGCAAGGCGGCGAAGGGGATGTGATGCAGCAACAGATGGGGCACCAGCACCAGTTCCTCCATGTCTTCCAGGTACTCTCGAATCAGGCGATCGAGTTCCAGTCGTTGGGAGAGTTCGGCCAGCAATCTGGGGAATTCCCGTTTCCATTTTTGTTTGCGCGGTTTGGGTTTCTCGTTCTGCCCGCCATACCCGGCATAGGGAACCACCCACTTTTCCCACAACCACCCTTGTAGGGTTTCGTAGCCCTGTCCTTTGCAGGTGAAGCAGTGGGGTTGGTGCGCTCCCGGGCGGAGGATGAAGATATGAGTATCCGCATCGGTGGTATAGAAGCTCAGCAGGGCGGTTTTCTCTTGCCGGAGGGGTTGAAAATCCGCCAGTTTCGGCGGTTGGAGTTCCCGCAGTTTGGCAACCGCTTCATCCATGCCGCTGAGTTGGTCGAGGATGGCTTGTTTTTGGTCTTCCAGGTGGGTAATTTCAACCGTAACCTCCGTGGCGGCGCGCAGTTGGCGGCGGTGAGAAACCCGGGACTTGGAGGGGGTCTGCGGGTCGTCCCCTGGCGATGGGGGGTTGTCTGCCGTTTCTGGTTCCCGGTATTCCTGACGTTTTTGCAGGATTTCCCCGTCTAACTCGTCCAGACGTTGCAGGCATTGCCGCACTTCCCGGGGGATATCGCCCCCTTGATAGAGGTCGGCAGTGGCCATCAAGTCTACCAGGCGTTTGGCTCTCACTCGTTCCACGATTTCCAGGGCGGTGGAGATGCGGTTGAGGTTGATAGCCGCTTGGATGGCGTTTTCGTAAACATGAAGAGACTCTCGCACAATCTGCTGCCGACGGTCTTCACTGAGGGCAGAACGGCGAGACCGTTCGATTGCTTCAATGGCAACCTGGTACTGGGTTAAGGCCGCTTGCCAATGCCCTTCCGTAAATTCTAGGTTGGCCCAATTGCGAGCGGTTTGCAGGCACTCCAGGGGAAAGAGCTCCGGCGTCCAGACGGTGAGGGCGGCTTGGTAGCACTCAATTGCCCGTTGCAGGTGGGCGGCGCGATCGCCGGTGGGCAGGTC